>CAYGTG010000422.1:0-7012 GCA_964352485.1 uncultured Nannocystaceae bacterium
CCGAAAAACCGTCAAATCCGTGCTTCGTCCGCCCACTAAATGGTCAGGAGAGCCAAGTTTCTCTAGTCCCCCTGCGCCGCGTACGAGCAGTTGTCGTAGTCGATGACGTCGTCCACTCCAGGCTCGACGCCGTCTTGTAAGGTCTCGATCCAGCACGCGATCGCGCCGACTTCTGCATCGCTCAGGGGCGCCCCTCCCAAGGGCGCCGGCGAGCCGCTGGCCTCGCCTGTGACCTTCAGGAACAGCGCGGAGTCCAGCGGCGATCCGGGTGCGATGCATAGAGTCCCAGACCCGCGGCAGGGGATCCCGATCGAATCGAACAAGGATTCTGCCAGGGTCATGTCGGGCAACTCTTGGCTGCTGTGGCAAACGTTCTCGAACGGCGAGCACGAGCGCTCGATGACTTTGGCGTACAGCTCGGCGTACGTCTGAAACTCGTCGCGAGCTTCAGGCCGCCAGCCCGCATCGTCGCTCCCGGTGGATGTGCTTTCGCCGGTCACGCTCGAACCGAATCCCCCAGTGGTCGATGCCGGGCCCACCCCGCTCGTCTGCGTCGGGCCGATCCCGCTCGTCTGCGCCGTTGTTTCCCCTGCACCCGTATCGGAGCCTGCGGCACCGGTGCCGCCTCCAGAGCTGGCGCCATCGGGAACCGCAACGCTCGGGCCGCACGCCGTCAGCCCTGCCACCGCAATCCATGTCATTGCACGCTTCTGCATCCGTCGCCCCGTCGTGTAACCGATAAGACACCACGATCGCATCGTCTTCCGACGTGTGTTCGAAGTCGCTGCCAGACCCGCACTCCAGATCGTCGAACGCGTTGTATCCCAGTGAGACGATGCCGGTGCCCGACGGGTCACAGTCCGTGCCGTAGCCGTTGTTGAGCACCGCCGTATTCGTGAGATCGACCAGGATCGACGGCGACTCAGGGTCGAGCCAGATCGCCTCAGCAAGCGAGGCGTCGTTTCGGACAAGCGTGCTGCTGCGTACGTGCACCGAGCGGTTAAGCGAAATGAAGTGGGAAAAAGCCGGGATGGAGGAGTACGGCGAGCAGGAGAAGAGGGCGGCAGGAGCGCCTGGGAGCGCCTGGCCATACGTCATCAGGCTCATCCCGCCGAATCCCACGGCCCGGTTGAACAGCGACCCTAGCATCCAGGCATGTTGCCCCAGATGCTCCTGCACCCGGCCCACGGTTTGCCAATCACCGCCCAAACCGCCCACCGCCTCGGGAAAGGGCAGGCGCAACAGCCCCGCCGCGCCCAGCACGGGCAAAAGATCATAGGGCGGGGAATGGTCGGCGTCGCGGCGGCGCTGTTCGTCCATGGGCAAATGGCGCGCAATGATGCGATCCAGGCTGTCCAGGAGGACGCGGTGGTCGTCATGGTCGAGGGTCACCCGTGCCTCCCCTTGCCTGGACGGTGCCGATCGCGCCACAATAGCTTAAAGATCCTTCGCGGCGTCAAGCCCGCAAGCCCGGCAGCAAGGACCCGATCCGCATGAACCTCGCCAGCACGCTCGATATTCACGCCCGCACCCGGCCAACCCACCCCGCAGTGATCCATGGCGCCGCGACCCTGAGCTATGGCCAGCGGTTAGCGCGAGTCGGCGAACGTCGAAGGTGAACGGTCCGTATGTCGACGCGTCGAAGTCGTTGAACTCGATCGCGATCGCACCGCTCGGTCGACGATAGGTCCCGATGTTCTCGGGGTGCGGGTCGCCCACCAGCAAGACGTCGCGGTTGTCCGCAGAGATGAATGCGCTGCTCGTGTATCCGGGCCCGCCCGGAACCAGCGTGTCACGGGCGAACTGCGGAGCCGTCCCTCGGAAAAACGGATACAAGGCCTCGCCCATCAGCCCGAACTTGCCCGCCGTCAGCTCCGGGGCACGCTCGAGGAACACCTGGTTGTCGAGCACGAGCGTGTGCCGCAACCACAGCGCGCGCGCGTCCTGGGCCGGTCCGCAACCGGCGAGACACAGACCGAACAGGATCAGTCTCCAACGCACGGGCGGAGACTATGAACGTCGATGACACAACCACGTTACACGCGTGCATCAAGACGCCAGCACCGATGTGAGCCGTGACGAGGACCAGGCGGGCCGCATCGACCCCGTGGTGACCGCGCGTCTACTGCTCTTGCGCGACCGCGTGGCTGACCACGTAGAACGCCGCGTCTTCGCCGTTGGCGTCGGTGTAGTGCTCCCGATAGACGAACGGCATGCTGGTGTAGGCGTACTCGAGGTACTCGTCGTCGGGGGTGTTCGGGTCGTCTCGCAGCGGCGGCAGGCTGCCCCCGAAGAACGCCGTTTCGCCGATCCGGATCCGGTAGCCCTGGCCCCACCCGACGCCCAGGGAGGCACCGAACTTCACCCCACCGATGAAGGGGATCTCGGCCGACACGTCGCCACTGATGCCCACGCTCGTCGACATCGACACGTCGTTGCTCATACTCTCGCCCACCGACAAGCGGAAGCCGGAGCTGCCGGCGTCGCTGACGAGCACGCTGGGCGGATTGGTGAACACCATGTCGTCGATGGGGATCGGTGTCCCGTCGAGTCGCTCGGGCGCCGGCGGGTACGAGCTCGGGTTGCCGACCTGGTAGGGCACCTCGATGATCGGCAGGTTGCCCACCGCCGCGGCCATGGCGTTGTAGCGCGGGGTCGACCACAGCATCTCGCTGCCTCCCACGGGCACCATGAGCACGAACTGTTCTCGGTCGCCGCCCTCACCGAGCAACGCCGCGGGGTCTTCGACCTCGTAGGTGTAGACGTGGAAGCAGCCGCACGTCAGCGTGACGACGCCATACGGCTCGCCCTCGAAGTACGACTCCGGCCGCGCGGAGTATCGCGTGCCGATGCTCTCCCGAAACGTTTGCGACTCGGTGAACTTCACCGTGTTGCGGATCTTGGTCCCCAGACCGAGCTTCGCGATGTCGAACAACCCCACGCTCACGCCCAGGTCGATGCCCATGTCCAGCGACACGGAATCGGAGAACGTCTCCGACGTCGACTCCGCGCGGCCGATGGAGATCGACGACTCGCCATCGCTGAACTCCTTTTCGTACGGCGGGAACAGGCCGACGGCCACCGGGACGACCGGACCCGGCAACAGCACCGGTTCTGGGCTCCTGAGGTGAGATCGCGGAGAGTCTCCGTCGAAGTCGACCGAAGCGATGCGATGGGGCGCAGACGAGTCGGCCAAGAAGTGGGAGAACTCGGCCACCAGCTGGGTCGAGCCCTCGAGGCCGCGGAAGACCTCCACCTCGCCGCCATCGCGCAGCAACACAAGCTCGTCCTTCTCGTCGGTATCGAGATCGCCGAACGTGAGGTCGATCGAGGCGTCGTCCACCGCCTGCGAATCCAGGGGGCCAACCGCACCGCCCATCGCGGAATACGCGTGCAGCTGGGCGCCGCTGAAGGTGCCGCTGGGCTCGAGCCCGAAGATCTGGTCGACGCCATCGCCGTCGGGGTCTCCGGCTTCGATCGCCGCCAGGGCGTGGCCAGCCGGCGCTTGGGCATCTTCGCCATCCCCGGCGATCTCCATCACGTACAGCGTCTCGGATCCGCCGTTGTCGAGCAGGAGGACGACCTCATGCTGGGCATCGCCGTCGACGTCGCCGATGGTGACGTCCAAGCCGTTGCCTCCCTGGAAGAAGCCCGTCTGGCACTGGCCGTCGTCGACGCCGCACAGGGCGTAGTTGCCGAACTGGCCCAGCACGAACAGCTCGTCGAGGTCATCGCCGTCGGTGTCCCCGGCCGCGAGCGCGTGCGGTTGGAAGCCCACATCGATCTCGATCAGGTCCTCGACTCCGCCGACGCGGACCCGGGAGCTTCCCGCCGTCGCCACCGCGAACAGCTCGGGGCTTGTGCCGAAGAAGTCGCCGCCGACCACGTCAATGACCGCCGTCGTGCCCATGTCCCACGAGCCGGGGTACTCGACCGACCCCGGCTGCGGCGCGTAGCCGTCGACGAAGAAGTGGCCCTGCGACGCCTCGGCGTCCGCGACGACGAACTCGCGATCGATGAAGAAGCGTAGGTTGGGCGGCAGCGGAGCGACGGACTCGAAAGGACCGTCTTGGCAGCGCTGCATCTGGCACACCCCCTCGACACAGGTCTCTCCCGCGCCGCAGTCGTCCGGTTCCCCACAGGCCACGTCTGCGTCGTCGCGCGCGCCGGGCCCCGGAGAGTCCGAACCGTCGTCGTCATCCGGATCACCGTCATCACTCACCGCGTCACCGCGGATGTCTTCGAAGTCGGACTGGTTGCAGGCGAGCAGCGCGAACGAGAAGACCGGAACCAACCAACGCGTGTAGGCCATGGGGCAGATCAAGGTCCCCCATCCAGGCGTCGTCTTTGTCTCAGACAGGACAACCCCCTGAAACAATCGTCTCAGGGGTTCGGGTCCGCACGCCGTCGCGCCGGACGCGTCCCGCAACCGGCGCCGAACCCACGCCCTAGTCGGTGTAGGAGCAGCGTACGGTCATCGGTCCGGTGCCGACGTTGAAGGTGGCCGAGCAGTCGAACGGCATGCCGAAGCAGCTTTGGGACTGGCCGCCGATGCCGGACTCGTCGATGTCGTCGACGTCGCGGTTGGTTGCGCCGCCGGTGGTGCAGTTGATGTCGATGGTGGAGTTGACCGGGCACTGGAAGTTGCAGCCCGGATCCTCCATCGCTTCCCAGCCGGGCAGCGTGCCGCCGGCGTCCATGGAGCAGCTGGTGCCGATCAGCGGACACGAAGCGTCGAGGGTGGCGAAGATCGCGTTGTTGCCACCGGTGGTCATCGTGATCTGCACGGTGTTGTACTCACAGCTGTTGCTGCATTGATTGTTGTTGTTGGCGTCCCCGTCGTCGCAGGTCTCCCCGGGGTCCAGGTCCCCGTCGCCACACGCGTAGCAGCCCGAGGTGTTGTAGCTGCAGTTGGAGCACGACAGCGACCCGCCCTCGAAGCCCTCACCCAAGCAGGTGCCTCCGCCCAGGTTGCCACCATCGCAGTCTTCGCCGGGGTCGATCGACCCATCGCCGCACTCGTAGCAGCCCGACGTGTTGTAGCTGCAGCTGGTCGAGCAGGAGAGGGTGCCTCCATCGAAGCCCTCGCCGACGCAGGTGCCCCCGCCGAGCGCCGCTCCGTCGCAGTCTTCGCCGGGGTTGATGGAGCCGTCGCCGCATTCGTAGCAGCCCGACGTGATGAAGTCGCACGACGGATTGCAGGAGAGGGTGCCGCCGTCGAAGCCCTGGGTCGCGCAGCCCTGACCGTCGAAGTCGGTGCCGTCGCAGTCTTCGCCGCCGTTGGCGACCCCGTCCCCGCAGCCCTCACCTTCGCAGCTGCTGGTGTCGAAGGTGCAGTTCCCGGCGCACCCGAGCGAGCCGGCGAAGAAGCCGAGGCCCTGGCAGGATTGCCCGCCGAGATCGAGTTGGTCGCAGGCTTCGTCGCCATCGAGGGCCCCGTTGCCGCAGCTGCCACAGCTGTTGGTGTCGACCTGGCATGCGTCGCATCCCGCCGTCCCGCTGCTGAAGCCGTGAGCGGTGCACTGCAGGCTCGCGGGATGGGCCGGATCGCAGGTCTCTGTGCCCGATACGCTTCCATCGCCGCACGAGCTGCACCCGGTCGTGTCGAGCGTGCAGTCGTCGGCACACTGCAGCGCGCCGGCTTCGAACCCCTCGTTCTCGCAGGTCGCACCGCCGACATCGGGCCCGTCGCAGAGCTCACCGGGCTCACGCACGTTGTTGCCGCACGCCGCACACCCGCCCGAGTCGAAGACACAGCCCTTGGTGCAGGCGAGGGTGCCTCCGTCAAAACCTTCGCTCTCGCAGGTCGCACCGCCGAGCTCGCCCGAAGCGTCGCACTGCTCGGGCGCGGTGATCGTGCCGTCGCCGCACGCACTGCACTCGGCATAGTCGAGCTCGCAGGCGTCGTTGCACTGCAGCGGCTCGTCGACGGTGCCCAGCCCAACGTCCGCGCAGGTGCTCACCGGGCCCAGGTTGCTGCCGTCGCATGCCTCGCCGGGGTCGATCGCATCGTTGCCGCACGAGTTGCACGTGGTCGTGTCGAACGCGCACGTCTCGGTACAGCCCAAGGCTCCGCCCGCGAATCCCTCGCTCATGCACGACGCGCCCGTGAGGTCGGCTCCATCGCAGAGTTCGTCTCCTTGGGCGACGCCATCGCCACACACCGCACCCGCCGTGGGGTCGTCCCCGCTCTCGCCGACGTTCCCGGTTCCGCTGTCCGTGCCTCCACCGGTGTCCGCATCGGGCACGCAGAAGCCCGCCAGGGATGACGGCGCAAACTCCCCGTAGCGCCGACCCGAGAAGCACCCGGGGTCCGGGAAGCTGCAGTGCCCCGTTGGCTCGCACGTTCCCGATCCGGTCAGCGACGTCTTTGCAGTGCAGTCGCTGTCTTCGTTGCAGCTGAACTCGGTGCTCGCCGGCTTGCAGCCGAGCAGCCAGACGGCGGCAAGACACCACCCCAATCGTCGCCAAGTCCCTGCCCGCATCCGCCTTACGATAGCCGGCGGAGGGTGTAGGTCTCAAAGCTCGGTGGTGGTCCGGTGTCGGCGCCGGCAGCGCTCAGCTCGGGGACTGCGCCAGAACCCGCGAGCAGCCCACTCAGGGTAGCGCCGCGTCTCGTGACCCCACGTCTCGCATGAACGCCTCGGCGTCGGCCCAACACCGCTGCGATGCGCCGCGAAAGGGCGAGATCATGAACGCGTGGCCCTGGCCGTCGTAGACACGAAGCTGGTGCGGACGCTCGTGACCTGCGAGCGCTTCGGCGAGATCGTGGCTGTCGCGGGCAATCGCGTCTTCGGATCCGACCGCGATGAACACCGGCGGCATGTGTTCCAGCCAGGAGCCGCCTCGCTGCACCACGCCCAGCGGCTCGACCAGAGGGGCGTCGACGATCTCGCCCAAAAGATCGTGCTCGACCTGCTGCAGGCGGGCGCGCGCGAGCGCGTGTCCATCGTAGCGCTCGGCGCTGCCCCGAACGCCGAGCAGCCCGCTGAGACACAGCACGCCATCGGGC
>CAYGTG010000423.1:0-1675 GCA_964352485.1 uncultured Nannocystaceae bacterium
GTACTGGTACGTCTCGATCATCGGTGCCGGCATCGATGAGCTGATCTCCCGCGACTTCGCTCCCGTGGAGCAGCGGGCCGCATCGGTTGCCGCTCGGCTCACGGCCCTTCCGGGCTTCGTCGAGCAGGCGAAGGTCAACCTCGACGCGGCGTCCTGCATGCTCCCGCAGACCCAGGTCGCGATCGAGCAGATCGACGGGCTCGTTCAACTGGTCCGGGCGACGACCCTCGAGCGGCTCGCGCTGGCACCCGAAGAGGTGCGCCAGCAAGTCGGTGCCGCGTCAGCGCCCGCCGTGATGGCGCTGCGCGAGCTTCAACAGCATCTGCGCACGGCGATCCTTCCTACGGCAGCGGGCTCGTGGCGCCTGGGCGCCGAGAATTTCAACCGCAAGCTCAAGCTCACCCTCGATGCCGACGTCGACGCCGAAACGCTCCGCCGGGAGGCGATCATCGAGCACGGCCGGGTCCGCACACAGATGTCCGCGCTCGCCAACGACTTGGCCGAGCCCCTGCTGGGACGCCGCACCGTTCGACGCATCGTCCGACGCGCCAGCGGCGACCCGGATGCCGCTGTGACCCGCGCGGTCCTCGAGGCCCTCGCACAGTGGCACGTCCAACCACTGTCGCTGCGCGATGCGGCCGAGGCCAACCTTGAGCGCCTCAGTGCGTTCGTCTCGAGCAACGACATCGTCCCGCTCGACTCGGCCGAAGTGCTCGAGGTGATCTGGACGCCGCCGCATCAGCAGGGGGTCTTCATCGCCGGGCTGGCTGCACCCGGAGCGCTCGAACCCCAAGAGGCGGGACTGCCGAGTTTCTACCTCGTCCAACCGATCCCCAAGGCGTGGGCGCCCGAGGTCACCGTGTCGTTCCTGCGCGAGTACAACAACTTCATGCTCGAGATCCTCTCGATTCACGAGGCGATTCCAGGGCACTTCGTGCAGCTCTACTACGGGAAGCGCGAGCCTTCGAAGACCCGGCGCGTCCTCCAAAACGGCGCGTTCGTGGAAGGTTGGGCGGTGTACACCGAACAGGTCATCGTCGAGGCCGGCTACGACGGAATCGGCCCCTCGCCCGAAGCCGAGCGTCCCGATGGCATCTCGAAGGGCCTGTGGACGGTGCTCGTGACGCCAGCGCTGCGGGCCAAAGCCATCGCGCTCCACGGCCAGAAATTCTACCTCCGTACGGTCACCAACGCGATCCTGGACCATGGCGTGCACGCCGGCACCATGACCCGGGAAGATGCGCTGGGCCTGATGATCGAGCTTTCCTTCCAGCAAGAAGGCGAGGCGGTTGGCAAGTGGACCCGGGTCCAGCTCAGCTCCACCCAGCTCTCGACGTATTTCGCCGGCGCGACGGCCTGGAAGGAGCTGCGCGCGGCCGCGGAAGCTCGCGGAGGCTTCTCCGCATCGCAGTTCCACGCCGACGCCCTCTCCCACGGCGCGCCACCGGTGAGCGCCCTTCCGCGCCTGATGGGTTGGACGGGCGACGCCGCGGCAGACCCTGCGCCACAGGCTGCGGTCGACACTGACGAGGCCCTCGAGGTTGAAGACACCGTCGAGGTCGTCGAGGTCGAGGACACCCCGGTCGCAGAGGACACTCCGCCCGAGGACTTCGACAATGCGCTCGACGGCGTGCTGGGCGACGAGCAGAGCCGCGGCTAGAGCACATCTCATAAC
>CAYGTG010000423.1:1685-7010 GCA_964352485.1 uncultured Nannocystaceae bacterium
GGGCCCAACGACCAGGGCGGCGGGGGGGCGAGGTTATGAGATGGGCTCTAGCCGCGCGCTGCTTCCGACGACGCTACAATGCCCGGCGTAGCGAGGTCCGCAGCCGCTGCATGAGGGCCTCGTCCTTGGTGTCGAGGACCGGGGTGGAGTCGTACTGCTCCCAGAACACCGAGGCCGGCGCATCGTCGGGTACCTCGAGCGCACGACGGAGCCGCCGATGGTCGGGAACGAACCCACGCTCGATCAACGCCTGCAAGGTCACCCCGATCGTCCCTTGCAGTCCGCAGATCAGCACCACCGCCCGCTTGGGCGTGAGTTGCCCCGGGTCCAACCCCAGCAAGGTCTCCGTTTGGGCGAGGGTGTCGCCCACGAACTGTGCTTCGGCCCGCCCTGTCGCTCCGGCCCAATCGGGCGCCTCGGCGGGGCGCGAGACGGTGGGGATGTAGCGAAGCCCGTGCTTGGCGACGAGCTCGTCGATCTCGCCGCGGTACCCCAGTCCGGTCGGGTAGCTGGCGCCGTGCACCATCGCGAAGTCGCTGAGGTCGGCGCTGGGATCGTGGCGAACCTTGGCCCGCGCCATCGAGATGAACGGAGCCAGCCCCGTGCCCGCGGCGACGGTCACCTTGAGACGAGGATCGTCCGCACCGCAGGTGTCTTCCAGCGTGAATCTCCCAGCGGGGGTTGGGCGACAGAACATGCGCTCCCCTTCGCGCAAGGTCCACAGCTCGTGGGTGAGCGGAAGGTCGGACTCGGGGGTCCCGACGCGACGGATATAGAACTCGGCATCGTCCGTATCGTGGGGGGCGGATGCGATCGACATCGGCCGGCGCACGGAGGCCGGACGCGTGTCTCCGTCGACCCCAGGAGGCCGGTTCTTTCCCAGGGTGAGGTACTGCCCGGGTACGAACCACGGCTCGCCGGAGCTCGAAAACGGCTCATCGGGTCGCACGCGAAACACCGAGAGGGTCGGCTCGAGGTCGATGCGCTGCGTGACGGTGGCGTTGTACTCGAGCGACTTAGCCATGGGCCCACAATCGTAGCAGGCCGCAGAGCTCGCCAGGGTCCCCAGCCATGGACCGGTCGACCCGGGTGAGCAGCAGAACAGCGTTGCCGAGCAAGATCGAGGTGATGGCACCCCGCGCCGTGAAGAAGCGGCCCCCCAGCCCCAAGTCCGAGGTCGGACCGCAACACGCATCCGCAGAGCGACAGCGACGCGATCGAAGAGATCGAGGCGGGTCGGCGGACGACCAACACCGCGATCAGGGCCGCGACGGCGATCGCAAACACCGGGCCAGCGCGAGGCTACGCGAGCGCGGACATGAACCGCACCAGGGTACGGTGGCGATCACTGCGCCCTCACCCACCGGCGTCACCGTCGACGTACACGATGCGGGTGAGCGTCTCGACCCGCGAACCCCCGGCAAGCATCCAGCCGGGATGGAACGCGAGATCCCAGGGCAACACCGGGGCGAGCATTCCCCCAGGCTCGTCGAGCACACGTGGGCCACGACCAACACCCCGCCGCAGCCCAGATCATGCCTCGGCGCCGCTTGTGCGCGTCTCGCATTGCGCCATGCAACCCCTGCGCACAAGCGCGCAAACCCGCCCGCGGGCCGTGAATTCCCGCACGCGCGTCTCCCGACCCCGCGGGGCGCGGAGTCGGAAATCCGCTATAACCCCACCTATGGATTTTCGCGGCTTGGCATGCCTCGTGGGCGCGACCGTGGTGGTGAGCGCGTGCACCACCGACGTGACGGGCAACAACAACTTCACCACCGGTGCGGGGAGTTCCTCGACGACATCGGATTCCGGTGAGGGCCCAACGACGGCCTCGAGCACCAGCACCTCGAGTTCGAGCACGAGCGACGGCACGACCGAGGCGGCGGAGTCATCCAGCACCTCCGGGGCCGACAGCAGCTCGTCGGGCGGCTTCAGCGGCGGAGCCCAATGTGGCAACGGCGAGATCGAGGGCGACGAGGACTGCGACTGCGGCGACGACGGCGAGTGCACCGAAGAGGAACTCGGCGGCATCTCCTGCGAGTCCACTTCGGACCCGCTCGTCCCCGGCGTGCTCACCGGCGGACCGCTGGGCTGCAACCCGGCCAGCTGCCGCTACGACACCAGTCAGTGCGTCTACTGCGGGGACGGTGAACTCAACGGCAACGAGGTCTGTGAGCTCGACATGCCGATCGAGACCACCTGCTCCGAGCTCGGCAAGGGCACGGCGGGCAAGCTGCAGTGCATGGAGACCTGCCAGGTCGACACGGCCGCCTGCACGGAGTGCGGCTACCAGTTCGACTTCGAAGGAGACCAGTGCCCCGGAGACTGGAGCACGCTGCGGACGACAGGTGCGGCGGCCGTTGAATCCTGGGCCTGCGGTACCCCCGGTCCCTTCGCAGACGGCCCCGGCCCCGGGAAGACCGGTGTGTGGGGGACCAACCTCAACGGCAACTATTCGGCCAACGAGAGTGGATACGTGCGCTCGGGCAACCTCGACCTCTCGAACTGCGGTGACCAGACCGTCACGATGACCGTGCGGCACTGGTTCCAGTTCGAGGGCAGCATCTCCAACAACGATGGCGGCGTCGTTCAGGTCACCACGGGCGACCCTGAGCAGCTCATCAATGGCTGGTTGACGATCGAACCGCTCGAAGGTGGGGTCACCTACCTCCCGAATACCAACGCGTCCTTCCCCCCGGTCGACGGCAACCCGGCGTTCTCCGGAAACGACTCCGAGAACGAAGGCATGTGGGTCGAGTCGATCTTCGACATCACCGAGTACGCCGGTCCCGACCTCCACATTCGCTTTGTGCTCGGTAGCGACGGCGGCAACCAGCGCTCCGGCTGGTACATCGACAACGTCGAAATCCTCGGCTCGGGCGGCAAGTAGGCCCGAACCTCAGCCCCGGCCCCGGACCCGATTGAGGATCCGGACCACGCTCGCCCCGATGGACTTCACTTCATCGGGGCGAAAAAATGCCGAGTACACGGCGACGCACAGCGGGCTGACCCACGCCACGTAGAGGATCGACTGGATGCCGACGTGCATCGCGAGTCCGAGGCTCAGAAACACCCAGCGCAGATCGGGGAAGCGTCGTGGCCGGCCCAAGAGGCCGCGCAGCCAGTGCATGCCGACGAAGGGTGCAAAGCCGACCTCCCACAGAAGGACGCCCCACGTCATCGGCTTGAGCACCCACGGTTGCAGCATCGCCAGCGTGGGGGCGATGTCGAAGTGGCGATTGTAGGGGTTGGACAGCGAGTAGTACAGCGCCGTGCCGTCGTCGTGCCAGGTACTGCCGTCCTTGAGCAGGCCGGTTGCCGTGTACATGACGGCCATCTGCAGCTGCAGCACCCGGCGACACCACACCGGCACCGGCTTGGGCCCGCGCGCGCGTGCATCGAGCGAGAGCCCGTTGCCGCTGGGCATGACCATCAGCAGCGTGCACAGGACCATCTGTAGCTGGTCCGCCAGCGAGTACAGCAGCGGGTTGCGCCCAAACATGCTGACCCACACCGCCCAGGCCACCACGGCCGCCACCCGCGTGAATCGACCCACGAGCCACAGCAGGTGCGCGAGCACGCCCACGCCGAAGATAGCCCGGACCGCCCACGGCTCCTCCACCCAGAAGAACACCGACAGCCGGTCTCCGAACGCCTCGCGTGCCCACTCCCCGAACAGCATCGAGTCGGTCGAGAAGTACTCTGCGACCGCGCCGACGTGCGTGAGCAGGCTGGCGGTCAGCACGGTGACCAACAAGATGCGGACCAGGCCCAGCGCGGTCGGGTCTTCGCCGTCGAGCGCAAGTCGGCCCACGATGGAGTCCACCCGGCGCATCGCTCGTCGGGCCCCCGGCATGCTCACTGTGCGTCCTTCGGGCGGAGCGCGTCCGCGTCGATGATCTGTTTGACCACGGGATGCTGGCAGTACTGCACGGTGACGAACGTCCGCTTCGGCTTGCCGAGCCCCGGCCGCCCCTGCGCGACCTTCTGTGGCGGCGTGAACCGTCGGCGCACCATGTGCATGATGATGCGCTTGGGGATCGGCCCCTTGCGTGCCTCGCGGACGCACACCCCTTTGAGGTACCAAACCCGGTTGTTGTTGCGGTGCTTGACGTTGAAGTTCGCGTACTGGCGCCAGATATCGACGCGGGTCTTGTCCCACATGAAGTGGGTGCCCCAAGCCTGGTTTTCCTGCTCGGTCTCCTCGAGCCGGCGCTCCGATCCATCGTCATAGACCGCGGTCAGGTTCATGTACATCTGGGCGCGCGTCGGGTTCGGCGCATACATCTGCCAGCCCTGCTTGAACGACACCTGCTTGGCCCATCGGGCCATCGTGCCGGAGAGCGGGAAGTCCTCGGAGGGGATGTTGGGAATGACGATGAACCCGACGAGCGTGAGCACGAACGCCGCGTGCAGCAGCCGCAGCAACGGCCGCAGTGCCGACGGGGCCGCACGCACCGTGGCTACGTCAGCCTCCGGCGGCGGCGACGGAGCATCAGCGGCAGGATCCACCACCCCAGGAGGATCGCCGAATCGGGGCCGGTGTGGCAACCGCAGCCGCCCGCAGAAGTGGCGTCGGCAGACACCGAGCCATCCGTGGGTGCTGGGGGTGGATCCTGCGCATCCGTGTCCAGATCACCGTCCGTCTCGTCCGGCGCCTGCGGGACGCCGACCGCAGAGACCACGACGGAGCTCGCGACGAGGTCGGACGGACCCCGGGCAGCCAGAGCGATATGCACCACCTCGCCTTCGTGCACGTCGTGGATCGTCGCGGAAAAGCCACCGTCTGCGTGCTCGACCGGCTCGAGTTCAAAGTCCCAGTCCCCCTCGGTGCGGGTCACCTCACGGATCCGGCCGGACTCGCCCGTGGAGTCGCCAGGGTCGTCGACGGCGATGAGTTCGTAGGTGAAATGCACGCGTTCCTCCCCCCGCTTGACCAACAGCACCACGGTGTCTTCGGGCTCCTCATCGCCCCGCACATCGAAGTGCACCTGCAGCGCGCTCGCCCCGACCGGAACCTCGGCGCGCAGCTGCATGGGGCCCGGGAGGAACGGCTGCACCGTCGCGTTCGCCCGTCGAAGGTAGATCGAGCGGCCCTGCTGGAGGGCATCGGGGTCGGTGATGACGCGAGGACAATCGAGGAGGCCCCGGGTGGCCAGTGCCCGCTCGAGGTGCTCGACGTCGCCGGATCCCAACGCTCCCTCGTCCCGCATCTGGGCCCCGACCTCCAGCAGCGCCGCCGCGCCCTCCTCGAGCGTCGCGTCATTGGCAAGCCGTGGGAGCATCCGCAGCACCAAGGCGTCCACCGCCGGTCCGACGCGAGCC
>CAYGTG010000424.1:0-6997 GCA_964352485.1 uncultured Nannocystaceae bacterium
CTCCGAGGCTCAGCCCCAATCCACACGCGGCCGCTGGCCCGCTGCCCCACGACCGCCCTCGCTGGCGCCCCGCCGAACTCCTCCTGCCCGGCTTTTTCCCATCTCATTTCGCTTAGACGCCCCCGACGATCCGCTCCCCGGGCTCGACTGAAGTCCTGAAGGAGTGCGGCCGCTCACGACACCCACGACACCCAAGGTTACGGGGGCGACGAAGCTGCCGCGCTTGCTGAGGGCGCCTGCACGATTCCGGGTGCTTGGCGCTGACATGGTTCTTGCACCGCAGTCGGGGATGGCAGCTCGCACCTTCCGCTTCGGTATGGCTTCGGTCGCGATCCTCGGTGCGATGGCGTGTGGCGACGCGACGTCGAAAGAGGGAAGCGGTGGGGAGGGTGGCGGTGGCACGCAGGAGGCGGCGGTGTGCCTCAGCGACGCGCAGCCGGAGTTCATCTTGGAAGGGCGCGATGGGTCGGCGTCCCATAGCCCTCGGCTGCCGTCCATGGTGGCACATGAGTCGGGCACGATCTTGTTCGCCAACTCAGACTTCTCGGGTGAGGCCTGGTTGGCCGAGCCCTCGGGTCCGGTTCGGCAGCTGGACGAGGATGTACGGGTCGAGTCCAGCCGGGTTTCGCCTGGTGGGCGCTGGATGGTGGTCGGCTACGACAGCCGCGTCACGATTTTCGACTTCGAGACCCAGGAAGAGCTCGAACTCGCAGAACGGATCTCGAAAGTGGAGTTCTTTCGCGATTCGCAGGGCGAGGAAGGGATCGTGCTCTCTGGAGAACGGCTCATGGCCGTCACGGTCGCGGGCATCGTCGATCTTGGCGCGGTCAGCGAGCGCATCGTCGTCGCTGCGCTCGCGCCACGCTTGGTGAGTGAGGATGACGGGGGACGTCGGGTGATCGATCTCGAGACGGGTGAGTCTCGAGACCTGGTTCGCGGGGAGGGGGTCGTTGAACTGTCGCGGGACGGCGAGGTGATCACATACCAACAGGGCCGGTCGGCGGGCGACAGCCCCACGACGATCGAAGTGATCAACGCCGACGATCTCTCGACGATCGCCGAGCTCCCCTACAGCCCGGGCGATGGCGGGTACTACCGTCGACCCGAGGAGGCGATCACCGCCGGACACACGTTCGCGATTCATCGGCCGGGAGGAGGGGTCACCATCTTCGATGACGACAACCAGATCCACGAGACCACCCGCGGTGAGATGGTCGCCCTGCTCGGCACTCACCACGCGCTGGTGCGCGAAGGGTCGACGCTCGCGCTGATCGACGTCGAGACGGATGCGACCGTGGAACTCTCGGGAGTCGACGACACCACGGGGATGCCACTGGGAAGCTTCGGGACGGTCTTCTCGCGGCGACGCTCGGCGGCGGGCTTCGTGGCCGATGTCCAGGGCGTGCCGTGCGTCGTGCGTGCTTCCGCCAACGACATGTTGCTGGAGACGGTCGTCTGCGACGAGCCGGATGGGTACCGGAGTGCTCCGGTGTGGGTTGGGGACGACGGGAGCGTCCTGCTCGGCGAGTGGCTCGACCTCGAGGAGACCCGATTCCTCGAACTCCATCAGCCGGGCGGCGAGGGCTGGGTCAGTGAGCGGCACGAACTCGCGTACGCCCAGCTGGCGGCCGAGCGCGAGAACCTGCTGTGGCTCTCTGGGGCGGGGTCGACCGAGAGTGGACTGCTCGAAGTCGACCTCGAGTCCGGTCAACTCCGCGTGCTCGTCACCGCCGACAAGCTCGAGGTTGGGGTTGCTGGGCAGAGCTGCGTCGCCGCCGTCGCGCTGGGGTGCTTACGCTCGACCGGAGTTCCCGACTCCGGTCCCCTCGTCGACTGGCAGATCCACCGAGTGCCGATCGGCGCCACGATGCCGCCGATCGACGGTTGCCCGGAGGATTGACGCCACACAGCCTCAGCCTGCTCGGCCGCATCTCACAACCTCTTCGGAGCCACATGGATGGATCGCGGCGAACGACCCGTGCCGTCTGGTTGAGCTCGACGCGGATACCGGAACGATCACCAACAGCAGCATTGCGCTTCTTGACCGCGCTCCCCGGACCGCGGTTCAATCGCGCCGATGTCCTCCGAAGCGTTCTTCACAGATGAAGGGAAGCAACGCATCACAGAGTGTGTCGCGGCGATCGAGGCCGAGACCCGGGCCGAGGTCGTCGTCGCGGTTCGGCCCCGAGTTCCCGGGCTCGAGGCGTACGACTTCTGGGTCGCCGGTGCGGTCGCGTACGCGGGACTGCTCGCGTTCCTCTACCTGCCCACGCCGTTCTCACTGTGGATCTTTGCACTCGGGGTTCCGGGCCTCTTCGTGTCGACGCGAACGGCGATGCAGATCTCGGCGGAGCTTCGGCGCCGGGTCGTGCCGCTCGCCAAGCGCCGCGCCTGCGCAGTCGAGGCTGCGCGGGCGACCTTTCAAGCGCTGAACGTACGGGAGACTCGCGAGCGCAACGGGGTGCTGGTGTACGTCAGCCCAGCCGAACACACCGTGGTCGTGCTCCGCGACCGCGGCCTGCGATGGATCCTGAGCGACGACGATGTGGCGACGGCCGAACGCTGCCTGGATGACGAGGCGACCCTCGAGAAGCTGATCTCGGCGCTCGAAGAGATGGGGACTCGACTGGCCGGAGAGCATCCCCGCGGCGACAAGAGCGACAACGAACTGGAGGAGGTCGCGTGAAGCGGTGGAGCCTCATCTGTGCGGCGTTCGTCCTCGGCCTGCTCGGCTTTGGGCTGTCTTCCAACGCGGATGCTCGGCCTGGCGGCGGAAGCTATGGCGGCGGGGGCAGCAGCTACTCCTCGTCCGGCTCGGGCGGCTCGAGTGCGGCCGTGGACATGGCCCTCCTCTTCATCCTGGGGCCGATCCTCATCTTCGCGCCGGTTGTACGCGCGGCGCTGGAAAAGAAGGCACCGCCGTGGGAGATCAAGCCCACCAGCCAGCGCCCCAAGCTGCACGACATCGCCAAGCGTGACCCGAACTTCTCCCAGGTGTTGCTCGAGGACTTTCTGTTCGAGCTCTACTCTCGGGTTCACGCGGGACGCTCCGATGCAGAAACACTGGCTCGCTTGAGCCCGTACCTCACGCCCAATACGCGGGTGGCACTGAGCCGCCGAGGCGGGCGCGCGACCAAGTCGGTCGAGGGTGTGGTCGTGGGCGGAATGTCGATCGATCACTACATCGTCAAAGGCTCAACCGACCACATCTACGTCGACTACGAGGCCAACTACACCGAGACGATCGAGCGAGACGGCCCCGACAAGCGCGTGGGTTTCTACGTTCGCGAGCGCTGGGCCTTCACCCGTGCAACCGAGGCACAAAGCCCCTCCCCCGCCAAGACCCTGGCATTCAACTGCCCAAGCTGTGGGGCGCCGGTCGCAAACGACGAGGAGGACAAGTGCACGCACTGCGGAGAGACCAACTGGGGAGGCCGCTACGCTTGGCGATGCTCGAGCATCCTTCTGGTCGAGGAAAAGAGCCGGGCCCCCACGCTCTCGGAGTACGTCCCGGAGGAGGATGGTCCCGCGCTGAATCCCCCGGCGGGCACGCAGGCCAAGTTCGAGAACCTGCTGAAGAAACACCACGGTGGTAGCGCGAAGGTGTTCAACGCCCGCGTCGAGGCGGCCTATCACGGCCTCAACGACGCCTGGAGTTCGTTGCAGTGGGACGACGCGCGCGCCTTCCTCACCGATAGACTCTGGCTGTCCTGGCGCTACTGGATCCGCGCCTATTCGGACCAAGACCTCCGCAACCAGATGCTCGAGGCCAAGCTCGAGCGCGTAGAGATCGCTCGGGTCGACTCGGACCCGTTCTTCGACGTGGTCGTCGTTCGCATCTACGCCTCGGCGATCGACATCACCGTCCACGCGATCACAGACTCGCTGGTTGCGGGTTATCGGAACCGGCGCCGATCCTACAGCGAGTACTGGACGCTCATTCGCCCCACCGGCCGCGATGGCAGCCAGGCAGACGGCGCATGCCCGAACTGCGGGGCCATGCTCTCGGTCGAGATGGTCGGACGCTGCGATGCCTGCCGCGTGAAGGTTCAGCGCGGCGGAGAGTTCGACTGGGTGCTCAGCAAGGTCGAACAAGACGAAGCGTATCGAGCTTGAGTTTCGGACCCTTCCCGGTTTGTGCCCGCGACGAAGGAAAACGTCCTGCGAAAAGCAGGCTCAGTAGACTTCGCCGTCAGGCACCGGCGGGCCTTCGGCCTCTGCGACAAGACGATCGCGGAGCAGCACGAGGTCGCCAACGTCGAGCTGCCGCATCTGACCGACGCAGTCGTCGGCGCGGCCGGGGCCCGGGGCTTCGAGTCGAACGAGAGCATGCGCAGCTGCCGAGACGTCCCCGCGCCAGAGTCGATCCACAAGGTGGGGATCGATCTTCATCCGAGAGATCGCGTCCCGGCGAGGCCTCGCTTCGCCTCGCGACCGACGCGACCGACGCCGTGCTCGCCAAGCTCCGAGCACTGGGCGTCTCCAATATGACCGTCTACGGCCCGATCGTCTATCTGAGCATCCCGCTGGGAAAGGTGCTGTGCATTGCAGAGCTCCCCGAGGTGCTCCACATCGAGGCTCAGCAGGACGCGGAGCTACACTGAGCCCGTGGCCGGCTACGGGTTGCGCAAGCCCGGCGACGATCTCTTCAGTGCGAGTCCACAGGCGCTCGGCGAGCGCTGCGTCTTCGGCATGAGGATGGGTGGCCGTCACCTGGCAGTCGGCGAAGTACTTGCCACTGACCTCCGCCAGGTCGGGGTGCGTGGCGACCAAGCACTGGGTTGCTGCGCCCTGCGGGATCGTCTTGAGCTTCACGGTCGCGAGCATCGTGTCGGGATCGCTCACGTGCCGCACCAGGTTCGTTCGAATGACTCCGGGGTGTGGTGCGTTGGCGGTTCGCTTGCTCCCATCGAGGCGGCCGGCAAGCTGTTTCACAAACAGAGTGTTGGCGAGCTTGGACTGCAGCGGTTGAGCGGGTTGAGGGGGAGCGGTGGGCATGCGGAAGTACGCCCACTCGAGTTGAGGACCTGGGCCGGCTACGATGCTGGGCATGCAGGTGGTGTCTCGTCCTCCCCGTGACCCGCGGCTTCGCCGACTGGTGCGGTCGTTTTGGCACTGTCGAGCGCCGAGCGCCACCGGTCGCGAACGCATGCTCCCCTCTGGGGTCATGCAGCTGATCGTGAAGCTTGACGATCACAAGCCGGGCTCGGCTGCGCTGATCCAGGGCATGCAATCCCGCGCCGTGGTGCTCGATCGCAAGGACCAGCGCAACGCCCTGGGGGTTGTGTTCGAATCTGGGGCCGCCCGCGTCTTTCTCGGCACGCCGCTCGATGCCATGACCGACAACCACGTGGGCTTGAACGAACTCGTGCATGACGAGCAACCGCTGCGCCAGCAGTTGATGGGCGGTGCTACGGCGGACCAGCTGTTTGACCGGATGGAGCACTGGCTTCGAGCCCGGATTCAGGGTGAGGCTGATCCCCTGATCCGCGCCGCTATGGGGATGCTGCAATCTGGCGAGCAGAACATCGCGACTCTCGCGTCGAATGTCGGAACAAGCGAGCGAGCCTTGCGACGACGGTTTCGCGCCGAGGTGGGCTTGCCCCCCAAGCAGATGAGTCGTGTCCTTCGCCTTCAGCGGGCTCTGCAGGGGCTGCGCGGGTCCGGCTCGCTTGCTGAGGTTGCGCTGTGCTGCGGCTACCACGACCAGGCTCACCTCACCCATGAGCTACGCGAACTCGCAGGCGTGACCCCCAGCGAGTATCGGCGGCGGCGACCGGTGCACGCCAACCACCTCGGCTGACCGTTTCCTACAAGACGCACGAGCCGGCCTTTGCCACGCTCGGCTCCATGACAACGTCCGATCCCGTGTTGACGCCGCGCCTCATCATCCAGGGGGCCGCCCGTGCCATTGAGGTCTACAGCGAGGTGCTTGGTGCTGAGTGTCTGGAGCGCTTCGCGACGCCCGAAGGCAAGATCGTGCACGCCGCGTTGTCGATCCGCGGCGCGGTCTTCTCGGTCGTCGACGACGACGGCACCCATTCGTTCGCCCCGAAGGCTCCGGGAGCCTCGCCGGTCCTGCTCCACCTGATCGTCGAGGATCCCGACGAAGTGGCGAAGCAGCTTGTCGCCCGGGGCGGCGAGGTCCTGATTCCGATCGAAGATCGGTTCTACGGATACCGGGAGGGCCGGGTCGTAGATCCGTTCGGCCACGCGTGGATCTTGTCGCGGAAGATCGCGACGCTCGACGACAAGAAGATCCAGGAAGGCGTCGATGCCTGGGCCGCGACGTGATCGTACGTACGCGGCCTGCAGCGCTCGCTCCGCGTGGGCCGCGATCATGGCGAGTTCCTCGGGGCTGGGTGCCGGCTGGCCGTCGCGGCGAGCATCCCGGAACGCGGCCCGCACTCGTCGCTTGGCTTCACGGCGCGCTCGGGCCGTCTCGCGCTTGGCGTGACGTTGATCCTGGCGAGTGCGCACCGCCTCGTCCGACGACCCCGCACCCTCGACGAACGACAGGCGGAATCGACCACGAGCTTTGCCGTCGATGCCCCATGCATGTCATGGCCGCGACCGCGGTGTCCCGGGTGCCGGTCACAAGCGGTCGCGCTCGACGGACATCCGTCCCCGCGTGGCGCCGAGATGGCTGTAGCACGGGTCCCGGAGAGCAGGACGCTGCCGAAACTACCCAGGTGTGGCCAGTGATGCCTTCGGCCGGCCCGTCCGACCCACCCTTGGGCCACGTGGCGACCGAGAAGCCGCGCAACCGCCTTCGAACACGGCGGTGCGCGAGTGGCCTGGCATGCGCATCAACAGCGGCGCGAAGTGGCCAGCTGTCACGCTCAAGCGCGTTACGTTCCCCAGACCACCCAGGCGTTTAGCACGTCCTCGCCCAGATGTAGCTCGGGGCCGAACAAAATGATCCACCCACCGGGACCGCCACGGCCCCGCTGAAACGGAGCAGGGGGGTGCGGGTCAGGCGTCGCAGACCTACGGG
>CAYGTG010000425.1:0-6975 GCA_964352485.1 uncultured Nannocystaceae bacterium
ACCGGAGACGACACGACGGGTGCCGGGAGCACGACGGGCGGCTCGGATGACGAACTCGGGCAGAAGATCGAACTGCGGGTCGACAACTTCAGCGTGCCGCCGGTCGAGACCTCCTACAACTGCTGGGACTTCACCTTCTCGCTCGACCAACTCGGGCACATCACGGCCTTCGATGCGGTCATCGACAACGTTGCGCACGTCCACCACTTCGTCGTGACGCTGACCGCCAATCCATCGGGGTCGCCCGACGGCTACTCCTGCTTCGACCTCGAAGGAGACATGGTCTGGGCTTGGGCGCCCGGCGAGACTCGCTTCGAGCTTCCGCCCGAGGCTGGATATCTCATTGGTGATACGCCCGGCGGCAACGTAACGCTGCGACTTCAGGTTCACTACAACAACCCGCTCGGTGTCACGGGGCAGACCGACAGCTCTGGCTTCGACTTCTACGTCTCCGACCAGCTGCGGGAGAACAACGCCGGAACGCTCGTGTTTGGGGATATCGACGGCATCGAGATCCCGCCCGGCGAGCCCGCGCACGAGCACGTGATGACCTGTCGTGGCGAGGTGACCGCGGCTCAACTGCCTGAGCCGATCCACGTGTTCGGAAGCTCAATGCACGCGCATGACCTGGGCAGCGTCCTGTACAGCGAGCAGTACCGCGACGGCGAGATGGTTCGCGAGATCAACCGGGATGACCCGTTCGACTTCGAGAACCAGAACATGAAGCCGGTCGACTTCGACATCATGCCGGGCGACGAGATCGTCAACCACTGCTTCTACGATTCGACTGCCCGCAAGAACACGACGTTTGGCGGGCCCGGCACTCAAGACGAGATGTGCTGGAACACGATCGCCTACTACCCGAAGATCCCCTCGGGCTTCGACTACTGCTCGAGCAACAACTAGGTCGCGGATAGGTCCGTCGCGGAAGACGCCGCCCTGAGCACAGACTCGTCTGCTGTGCGTCTCCTCGCCTCGCCTGTGGGTGCGGCTGCGGGGGCATTCGCCACAGAACTGCTAGGGTCGCCGCATGGCGTACAGTCCGGTGCGAGCTCCGCGTGGGAACGAGCTTAGCTGCAAGGGGTGGCCCCAAGAAGCCGCCCTTCGCATGTTGATGAACAACCTCGATCCCGAGGTGGCCGAGCGTCCGGAGGACCTTGTCGTGTACGGGGGCACCGGGAAGGCGGTTCGGACCTGGGAGGACTTCCATCGGATCGTGGCGTCGCTGCGAGACCTCGAGTCCGATGAAACGCTGATCGTCCAAAGCGGTCGCGCGCAGGGCATCTTCAAGACGCACGAGGACGCGCCACGGGTGCTGATCGCGAACTCGAACCTGGTCGGAAACTGGGCCAACTGGGACGAATTCCATCGCCTCGAGGGCTTGGGCCTGACGATGTACGGGCAGATGACGGCGGGCAGCTGGATCTACATCGGGACCCAAGGGATTCTGCAGGGCACCTACGAGACCTTCATGGCCTGTGCCCGCACCCACTTCTCAGGGTCGCTCGATGGCAAGTTCGTGCTCACCGGCGGTCTCGGCGGCATGGGCGGAGCGCAACCACTTGCCGCGCTCATGGCCGGAGCCGCCGTGCTCTGCGTCGAGGTCGACCCCGAACGCATCCAGCGTCGCGTCGACCACGGCTACTTGATGAAGTCGACGGAAGACTTGGACGAAGCGCTTCGGCTGATCGATGACGCGGTCGCGAAAAAGGAAGCGCTGTCCGTCGGACTCTTGGGGAACTGCGCCGAGGTGCTGCCAGAGCTCGTTCGTCGGGGACGCATTCCCGACGTGGTCACCGACCAGACGAGCGCGCACGACGAGCTGCACGGCTATGTCCCCGACGGGATGTCACTCTCCGAGGCGGAGGCCTTGCGACGTGACGACCCGAAAGCGTACGTCCAGCGCAGCATCAAGGCGATGGGGAAGCATGTCGCCGCGATGCGGGACATGCAAAAGGCCGGAGCTGTCGCGTTCGACTACGGCAACAACATCCGCGCCCAAGCCGTGAAAGCGGGCGTGGAGGATGCGTTCGAGATCAAGGGCTTCATTCCCGAGTACATCCGGCCGCTCTTTTGCGAAGGTAAGGGCCCATTCCGGTGGGCAGCGCTGTCGGGCAACCCCGAGGACATCGCCGTCACCGATCGCGAGTTGCTCAAGCTGTTCCCCGAGAACGAGTCGCTGCGACGCTGGACCGAGCTGGCCCAGAAGCACGTGAAGTTCCAAGGACTGCCGTGTCGGATCTGTTGGCTCGGATACGACGAGCGCGACAAGGCAGGCCTGCTGTTCAACGACTTGGTCAAGACCGGAAAGGTCGATGGACCCATCGTCATCGGCCGGGACCACCTCGACTGCGGCTCGGTGGCATCTCCCAACCGAGAGACCGAGTCCATGAAGGATGGCTCCGATGCG
The DNA here is from genome assembly GCA_964352485.1 of uncultured Nannocystaceae bacterium. Taxonomy (GTDB): domain Bacteria; phylum Myxococcota_A; class Polyangia; order Nannocystales; family Nannocystaceae; genus CAJXVA01. The sequence goes on from CAYGTG010000425.1 coordinate 2,411, forward strand.
ATCGCCGACTGGCCGATCCTCAACGCGCTCATCAACACCGCGGCAGGGGCCACTTGGGTGTCATTTCACCACGGCGGTGGCGTGGGGATGGGCTACTCGCTGCACGCGGGCATGGTGGTCGTCGCCGACGGCACCGAAGGTGCAGCGCGTCGGCTCTCGAGAGTCCTTCGCTGCGATCCTGGCATGGGCGTCGTCCGACACGTGGATGCCGGCTACGACGAAGCGGTCGCGTTCGCGAAAGAGCACGGTGTCCGTGTTCCCGGGCGGACGATTCACGAGGACGTGGGTTGAATCATGGGCATGCTTCTACATCGAGCTTCGGCCGTTCTCACCCTTGCTGGCGACATGGGCCCGCGCTGTGGGGCGGCCATGTCCGATCTTCGGATCATCAAGAACGCCAGCGTCGCGGTGACCGACGAGGGCACCATCGCGTGGGTCGGTCCCGCGGACGAGGTTCCTTCGTCGCTGCGTCGCACCGGTGTGATCGACTGTTCGGGCGACACCCTGATGCCTACCTTCGTCGACTCGCATACGCACCTGGTCTGGGGTGGTGATCGAAAAGACGAGCTCGAGCAGCGTCTCGGTGGCGCCGACTACGAAGAGATCTTCGCGGCTGGCGGCGGGATTCTCAGTTCGGTTCGCCAGACCCGGGCGCTCTCCGAAGACGAGCTGTACTTGGAGTCATTGGCTCGCATCTCCCGCATGCGCCGTGCGGGCACCACCACCTTCGAGATCAAGAGCGGCTATGGGCTCGACCTCGACACTGAACTCAAGCAGCTTCGGGTGATTCGTCGTCTTCGTGACGAGGGGGGCTTTCGCGTCACGGCGACCTGCCTCGCTGCTCATGCTGTTCCGGCGGAGGCGCGGGGGAGCGACGCTGAGCGGGCCGCGTTCCTCACCCGCGTCATCGAAGAAATCCTCCCCGCGGTCGCCGAGCAGGGCCTCGCAGACTCCTGCGATGTGTTCTGTGATCGTGGCGCGTTCACCCCGCAGGAGTCGCGCGCGGTGCTCTCCAAGGCGCTCGAACTCGAGCTCGAGCTCCGCGTCCACGCAAACGAGTTTGGCCACACCGGTGGTGCCGCGCTGGCCGCTGAACTCGGCGCTGCTTCGGCCGACCACCTCTTGGCCCTCAACGCCGAGGAGCGCGCGGGCCTCCGTGACGCGGGGGTTGTTGCGACGCTGCTGCCTGGAACCTCGATGGTGCTCGGCAAGCCGTACGCGGACGGCCGTGCGCTCATCGAAGACGGGGTCGCCGTAGCCGTAGCCTCCGACTGCAATCCGGGCTCTTGCGCACTGGAGAACCTCGCGGTCGTGCTCGGCCTCGCTTGCTACGGCAACCGACTGTCGCCGGCAGAAGCCATCTGCGCGGTCACGCACAATGCCGCCGCCTCCATGGGGCTCGACGACCAGGTTGGGTCTCTCCGCCCCGGACGTCAGGCCGACATCCTGAGGTTGGCAACCGAGGACTACCGAGACCTCGTCTATCACGCCGGGTCTCCGATGCTTCGCACCGTCTACCAGAGCGGGACCGCCATCTACGGCGGGCACTCGTAGTACGCTCCGCGGTACCCATGGGTTCTGGTCTCGAAGAGTTCGGCATCACCGACGACGACGGTGATGCTCCCCTGGGCGATTTGCAGCAGCAGCCGCCCGTCGCCCACCACGGGCCGAACCAAGCCACCGCTGGCGTGTCGCCGAGCCGCGAAGAGCTGACCGCAGATCTCGAGCGGCAGCTCCGCAAGGTCAGCCTCTTCGAAGGTTTGCTCCCCGTGCACCTACGACGCATCGCATCCCTGGTGCACGAGGTCAGGCTCGAGCGCGGGCAAGCCGTGTTCCGACACGGTGACGAACGTGATGGGCTCTACCTCATCGTCGAGGGATCGCTCCGGATCTCGCGCCAGGTCTCTGGCCTCGGCGAGGAGGCGCTCGCCGTGCTCGCCCCCGGCATGTACTTCGGCGAGATGTCGATCGTCGACGACGATTGCCCCCGCTCGGCCGATGCCATCGCGCACGAGTCGGCGCGGCTGCTGATGCTCCCCAAGGACGACCTCCGCGATCTCATGTTCGTGGACCGCGAGCTCGCCTACGAGCTGCTGTGGAGGTTCGTGCGCACGCTGAGCCGCCGCCTGCGGGAGTCGAACGACCGTCTGCTGATGCTGACGGTCAGCTCGAAGTTTTAGCGAGCGGACCCCTCACGCGGAGGTCCCCAGCTCCGGCTACATCGACAAGCGTGTCTCCAGCTTACCGAACGCGTCTCGGCAGGACTCGCGAACCGGCATCGAGTAGTTCGAGCCCTCGAACTTGTCGGTCCACGCGAGGCTTTGGAGCGGCTTGATGTGTTTTTCTTCGCCCACTTTGGCCAAGCCGGTGCACGACTTGGCGCGCACGTAGCCATCGTCGGAAAGCAGACCCTTCTCGAACAGCGGGACCGCGTCTTTGCACTCTTTTTGGACGAGGATCGCGACATAGGTCGAGTTGTCGGCGTAGGTCTCGGCTGCGGCGAGGTAGTCGTCGCAGGTGCCGGCGGCCTTCTTCTCGCGCTGCAGGCCCAGGAGGTGGGCGAGGACGGCGGATCCAACCGCGGGCGTCATATCTCCGCCGGCTGTCGTTTGGGTGAGGAAGGCCTTCTCGAGGCGGTCATCCATGGGGCGAATTCCCGTCGTGCCGCTCATCGGCACGAACTCGTCGAAGTAGATGTCCCACTTCTCGCACTCGGCAAGGGAGAGAGCCATCGCCTCGGTCATGCCCTGGGTCAGACCGATGTCGTCCTTCGCTCCGTTGTACTCGTTCCAGGCCGTCTCACACTGCATGTCCTTGGCGTGGGCGGTGAAGACCTCTTGGTAGCCACGGCACCAGTCGCCTTTCTTGCCGGTCTCCGCGGTGCCCGCACATTCGGTCTTGAGCTTGGAGAGGTCCTTCTTCGCGACGGTTGCTTCGAGGTCCTTCTTGTCGGCAGCGGCCGCGGCGGCAGCGTCGTCGGTCTTCTTCTTCTGGACGAAGTGCGAGATAATCGTGCATCCGGATTGCGTGAAGCAGGCAACGGCGATGATCGAGGCGATGATGTGCTTGTTCATGGCGTGGTCTCCGTGACCGGTCCTTTGGAGACAGGGAGCAAGCTCAGTGTCTTCGGGGGTGGCCGCCCATTCAGACGGCCCCGAAGCGCCCCGGTTGCGGGGGCGGACGCGAATGGCCACCGGGTTTTTTGGGGTTCGCAACCGGAGTTCCCTGATCGGGAAGTTGGCGCCGATCGGGTGGGACCGATTCGGGAAGTCACGGCACCGACACCGGGTGTTGCGCGGATGGGTCAATCTGGGGCAGCCAAGGGCACCGAACGAGGCGTACTGGTCGTTTTTGCCGTCTCCATGGCTGCTACCCTCATGTCATGGCAGCTCCGGTACCCAAGAACGAGCCCGAGCGGCTCCGACGGTTGCGTCGATACGGGGTCCTGGACACGGCTCCTGCGCCCAGCTTCGACCGAATCGCGCGGCTTGCGGGGCGCCTGTTGGATTGCCCCATCGCGCTCATCTCGCTCGTCGACGAGCAGCGACAGTGGTTCAAGGCCCGGGTGGGGCTCGATGCTTCGCAGACGCCCCGGGCGGAATCATTCTGCGCCCACACGATCATGGGTGAGGACGTCCTGGTCATCAGCGATACCGCGGCCGATCCTCGGTTCTCCGACAACCCGCTGGTCACCGGAGATCCCGACATTCGGTTTTATGCGGGTGCTCCTCTGACGGTGAGTGGTGGCCTGGCGATGGGTACGCTGTGCGTCATCGACAGCAAGCCACGGGGACTCGACGAGGCTGGACGCGCGGTGCTTGTGGACCTGGCCGAGCTCGTCGTCGATGCGATGGAGCACCACCGCCACGCGGCGACGCTTGTACAGGCACACCTCGAGCTTGCAAGTGCCCACGACGAACTTCGTGCGATCAGCGACGCGATTAGCCGAGACGTTCGAACTCCGCTGCGTCAGCTTGGAGCGCTCCTGGAGATGTTCGAGAGTGATCACCGCGCAACGCTCCCGCAGGATGCGGTCGAAGAGCTCGAAGAGGTCCGCCGCGTCCGTGCTCACGCCGACGAGGCCATTCGCGGGATGACCGAGCTTGCTCGCTTGCCCCGGGACAAGAAGCTCGAGTGCGAGGACGTCAACGTGGCTCGTGTCCTTCGAGAGCTCACCCAGACGATGGGTGCGTTCTATCCGGAGAAGACGCTGCAGTGCGATCTCCCGGACCGCCCCGTGTTTGCCAATGAGGTGCTACTGCGCCAAATGCTGCAGCACTTGGTCGACAACGGGTTCAAGCACGGAGGCCACACTGTGCGGGTTGAGTTCACGTTTGGAGACGCCCACGCGCGGATTGCTGTCTTGGACGACGGCCCAGGGATTCCCGAGCGCCACGCCCAGACGGTCTTTGAGCCCTTCCAGCGTCTGGTGTCAAAGTCGGTCCCCGGCACCGGAGTCGGCCTGACGGTTGTGAAGCGGATCGTCGAGGCCCACGGCGGTCAGGTCTTCGTTGAGCCAGAACGTATCGGTGGTGCGGCGTTCATCGTCGAGCTTCCGGTTGCGG
>CAYGTG010000426.1:0-6967 GCA_964352485.1 uncultured Nannocystaceae bacterium
CGCTCTACACCCCGCTGCTGCTCCCCGGCCCTCCTCTGCGCTCCCGCCGCCATCTCATGCCCCCCGCCGTACTCCTCCATCCTGGCTTTTTCCCACTTCATTTCGCTTAAACGCGTTGGCGTGAACCTTTTCCCTCAACGCGGTGTCGATTCACAACATGGCACCCCATTGGTCGTTCGCGTTGCTCGCCTTGATGTCGATGGTTTGGCTGGTGCCAACTGACGCGAAAGCCTGACTCGTCCCTAGGACGATCCGGGCGGATCTTGAGGTTAGAGCGTTCATGCGGCCTCAGGGCGAGCCGGCCCGCCGCGTGGGTTCCCTGACGGCGACCGCCACCAAGGCTCCACCGGGCGGTTCGGTGCTGGTGCACATGCAGGCCCCGGATGCAGGCGGCAATCGGGTGGCATCCTTCGACCCGTCGACGAAGAGAATTCGCATCTTCGACACAGAGGGCCTCGAGGTGTCCCATGTCGACACCGAGGCCCTCGACAGCCCCGCAGGGTTGCATTGGCTCGCCTCGGACGAGGGGCTGGTGTGGTGGGACCTCGACCGCGTGTATGTCTCAGAGGTCCCGCCCAACTCGGCTCCCCGGATCGCCTATCGGGTCGAGCAACCCGATACCGAAGGTTCACCGCTCGCGATCGAGACGGTGCGCGTGGTCCCTGGGGGGTTACTCGTGGTGTCTCAGTCATGCGGGGACGCCCACGTTCGGCGACTCGCCACATTGGTCCATCTGGACAACTTCTCGAGCACCGACCTCACGCCGTGGTCGGGAGCGCGGCTGCACGCGGCGACCGCTCTGCCGGACGGGCGCGTCGTTCTGGCGGTCAACGACCCCGAGCACCTCGCCGCCGCCCAAGTGCAGTGCATGCTGGAGGAGCGGGGCAACTCCAAGACCTGCTGGTTCTTGCTGCAGCGATCTCGGTTTCACGCCTCGACGTTCCGGGTGCTCCGCGTTCACCGGCCTGGGCTCGTCGAAGTCCAAAGCGAACACCCGTGTCCAGAACGGTCCTGCAGAGTCCACGGCTGGGCCATGGGCACCGACGGGTTCGTGGTCGATATGGGCAGGCAGCTGCTCCGGCTCACCTCAGACCTCGATCCCGGCCCTCTCATGTCGCCTGCCGGCGGGGTTTGGACTCACTGGTCTCCCACCCTGCGCGATGGGTCGCGGTCGCACTCGCTGTGGCTGCGCAACGGCGTACTGCTCCAGGGCAACTCGAACGGCATCGCTCTTCGCGACACGAACAGCGGCAAGACGCGGAGTTGGACAGGCGAGTCTACGGTGCGTTCGGCTCGATTCACGGGCAAGGGCGATGCGATTGTGGTCGCACTCGATGACACGATCGTTTTGGTCGATGCCGCCACCATGGCCGTACACCCGCTCTTCGATCGCCTGGATGTTCCCGACACGTTCGACCCTCGCTTCGGCGTGAAATTCAACGACGCCTCACTGCTGGAGGACGGAACCCTGTTGTTCGACGTCGTTGCGCTCCACCGACCGGGCGGACGCCTAGGGCAGGGCAAGACGCTGTGGGTCGGTCGCTACCGAGCGGGTTGCCGGGGGCCGCGGCGTCCTGAGTCGGGATTGTCGACTGGCGCCGGAATGTCCGCTGCAGAGCTTCGCCGCCTGTCCCCTTGGGTGCCGTCCAGAGGCGAGAAGCGGGCGCCCTAGACCCCTCAACGCGAACCTCCATCCACGGCCCGCCGTACTCCTCCATCCTGGCTTTTTCCCACTTCATTTCGCTTAAGGGGACCTCTATCTATATCCAATTGAGTCCTTCAGCGTTGCGAGTGCTCGGACCGAAACTCCCACATCAGCGGGAGTATCAACGCGAGCAGCGATTCCGGCATCGTGACGCGGACGGGGCCTGAGGCCTGACGATCGTGCCCCGACACCCGCCGCTGCAGCGCGAGCGTCTCCTCCTCGATGGTCCGGGCATGATCGACGACCTCGGCACCGATCTCGGTGAGGCCGTAGTCCTGCTGACGGTCGAAGAGCGGCTGACCGAGCTCGCTCTCCAGCGCGTCGAGCCGGCGATAGACGGTGGTCACGTTGACGCCCAGTGCCCGCGCTGCGGGGCCGATCGCTCCGGCGCGGGAGACCGCCAGCACGACCTTGAGGTCATCCCAGCGCAACGGAACTCCCGCCTTGAGCGGAAGTTGCGAGAGTGCAACTCACTGGGAACATTTTGGCGAATGCAGGGGGGGAGTTGCAAGTCGCGAAGCGGCGGTTAGCGTGCGGCACGCTCGGTGGGAAGTTTCGACCCCAACCGATCGCCATAACCCCGTTGCATCTTCAGGTCTTCAGGTCTTCAGGTCTTCAGGTCATGGATCACCTCGTAGTGCCTGTCATTGCGAACCCCGCTCTTGAAGAACTCGAATCCTATGTCTGGCGGCGGTTGACGAGCTTTCTGTGCAAACGGAACGGGCGCCATCTGAGGCCAGGCGAGTGGAAGAGTTGGACGCGGGACGACTTCGTCGAACATCACGGCCTGTTTCGCCTACGAGGCACGGTGCGCTACCCGGGGGCTGCGTAACGCGGCGGCTCGAGATCCTCCTGGTAAGCCGTGTGGGGGAAAACCGCACGCATGGTTTGAACGGGGGCGCTACCGGAATTCTCTTCCAGAGAGAAGGAAGGTAGGGTCTACCAATGGGACCGACTGCGCGACCGGGTACCCCGGATTTGACGTCGTCCCCAGAGCCGGAGGCGGAGACGGTCGGGTCCCCAACTGCGATTGCCTGCGACGACGTCGCAGTGAATGGTGGTTTTCGTAGCTCTGGACTGCGTTACGTAGCCTTGGAGGAACTCGGCCGCGGGAACATGGGCCGGGTGCTTCGAGCATACGATCCCAAGCTGCAGCGTGAAGTCGCACTCAAGGAGGTACGTCGAGATCGGTTGGACAACGAGGCGTCTGCACGGCTGGTCGCTGAAGCCCGGGCAATGGCGAAGCTCTCCCATCCGCACGTGGTCGCGATCTACGACGTCGAGGAACCCGACCCGGGGAAGATCGTCCTTGTCATGGAGTGCGTTCGTGGCCAGACGCTGAAGGACTGGCTTTCGGAGCAGCCTCGCGACTGGCGTAGCGCCGTCCTCCACTTCGTCGCTGCAGGCCGCGGGCTGCATGCGGCCCACGAAGCGGGGCTGCTCCACCGCGACTTCAAGCCCGCCAACGTGCTGGTCTCTGAGCGAGGCGTCGTCAAGGTCACCGACTTCGGGATTGCCAAGTCTTCGGGCTCGGACTCAGAGGACTTGGACGAGAGCACAGCGTCAGCAGATGATCTGACCGAGGCCGGTACGGTCATGGGGACGCCTCGCTACATGGCTCCCGAGCAACATCGGGGTCTGTCGTTGACACCTGCTGCCGATCAGTACGCACTCTGCGTCGCGCTTTGGGAGGCCTTGTGCGCTGCGCCGCCGTTCCCTGGCGAGACGATCGTGGAAGCGAAGCTCCAAGGGCCTCCCAAGTGGCCGCGAGCCGATGTGCCTCATCGTATCGTGGATGCCATCGTTCGAGGCCTGGCTCCCCGCCCCGAGGACCGTTGGCCGCAGCTGTTCTCCCTGCTCGACGTGTTGAGCCAGGAGCCGCCACGACATCGCGGCCGCTGGTTTCTCGGAATCGGTGGTCTCGTCGGTGTCGGTGCCGTGGGCGTCTCGTATGGCACTTGGGTCGACGCGAGAGCCCGACAGTGCTCGGGCTCAGGTGAGAAGCTTGCGGATATCTGGGACGATGGACGTCGGTCGCAAATACGAGACTCGTTCGTGGCGGTCGATTCGGAATACGCACGGACCGCTTGGACGAGAACGGAGCGCGCTCTTGGAGACTACGGTCGTCGTTGGGTCGCAATGCGGACAGAGGCGTGTGAGGCCACGACCGTTCGCGGAGAGCAATCCGCCGAGATGATGGACCTGCGCATGGGCTGCCTCGACCGCGCCGCGGCCGCGCTGAGCTCGACGACCCAAGTCCTCGCCAAGGCCGACGCACAGACGATCCGAAACGCCCACGAACTCACGGACGGCCTACCTCTGCTAGCCCGGTGCGCGGACAGTGTTGCGCTCACCGCCGACGTCGAGCCGCCGCCAGCCTCGCATGCAAACGCGGTTGAACTCGCGCGCCGCGGGTTAGCCGATGCTCGATCCTTGATCTACGCCGGAAAGTACGACGATGCGCGGAGCGCCCTTGTCGCTTCCCGTCAGGCGCTCTCTGCGGTCGAATACGGGCCCATCGAGACTGAGCTTGCGGTCGTCGAAGCAAGCGTCCTGGCGCGTCTTGGGGAGTACGAAGCTTCTCGGACGAAGCTCGAGGATGCGCTGCGCATCGGTGCCCGCTGGAGACAATGGGGCGAAGTCCAGCAAGCCGCGGTGCAGTGGATGGACGTGGTCGGATCGCGGCTGAGGCAGATGGACGCGGCCCTCCAGCTTCGCGCGCTCACCGAGGGGCTATCGCACGCGAGTCCGTTGGCCGAGGCGGGGTATCGGGGAACGCTCGGAGGCATCTTGTCCCACCTCGAGCGCTCGGAAGAGGCGGAGGCAGAAACTCGAGCATCCCTCGCCTTGAGACTGGCGGCTGTGGGATCCGAACACCCCAGTGTCGCGACGGCGCGGCAAAACCTCGGCATCGTGCTTCAGTCTCAGGGCAGATATGCCGAGGCAGAGGAACAGCAACGGATGAGTCTCGCGTTGCGTATTGTTGTGCTGGGCGCGGATCATCCTCTCGTCGCAGACTCCCGTAACGCCCTCGCGAGCGTGCTGACCGATCGAGGCCAAGCCGCCGAAGCCGAAGTCGAGCTTCGTGCTGCATTGAGGCTGCGAGAAGATGCTCTGGGTCCCGAGCACCCCGACGTCGGTATCGCGCAGCAGGACCTTGCGGCGGTGCTGACGGATCAGGGCCGCTACCCCGAGGCAGAAGCATCCTATCGTGCAGCGCTGCGCGTGATGGGGGCGACGCTTGGGGTCGACCACCCCGACACGGCGGGGGTGCACGTCAACTTGGGGACCCTCTTGGCGAACATGGACCGGCTTCCGGAATCCGAACACGAGTTTCGTACCGCCATCGGTGTGCTGGAGGATGCGCTGGGAGCCGATCACCCTGTCATCGCCATTCCTCGGAACAACCTTGCGGATCTGCTGGAAGCCCTGGGCCGTCCCGCCGAGGCCCTACCGCTGGCCGAGGCCGCATGGCAGACGCGTTCGCAGCACGACGGCCCGCCGAGCTACAAAGCTGGGACCGCTTTCATTCTAGCGCGCATCTTGTGGACAGTGGACCCGCCGAAGGCAGACCGTCGCCGAGCACGGCAGCTCGCCCAGACCGCTCTGGAAGGCTACCTGGAGGCAGGTGAAGTCTTCGAGGTCCAGTCCGACGAAGTTCGTGTCTGGCTCGAAGCCCATCAGACCCCGTGAGCCCTGCTAGACGAGTTCCGCGGAGGCGCCCGTGGTAGGTGTCGCGCTCGGCGGCGAACTACTCTTCGAAGCACGCGACGCGGCGGTTGACGTCGCAGACGTCGGAGTCGATGCCGAACCAGTTGACGGTCTCGGAACTTCGCGAGTACTCGCCCCGTTCGGTCGGGTCGACAGTGGTCCAATCCAAGCAGGAGCGACTGGTCGCCGGGAGTCCGATGGCCTCCGCGCCAGACCAGATCGGCGCATCGATTGCCGCGCCGTCCGCCGAGAACCCAAGATGCGCGTCAAGCCGGGTGACGTTGGCGAGCGGAGCGTCTTCGAGGGTGAGCGGGACGCCATTCGCGTTGACCCACGGCGGGCCGTCGAGGTCGAACCGCGCGAGCGCAGGCGCTACGGTGGTGGCGATCAGCGCCTTGAAGGAGCCGTCGAGGCCGGCATTGAGGGCGCTGGCGGCACATGCGGCGTCGAATCCTTCGACTCCAATGTTGGCGGCGAGAGGAGAGTCCGAGATGAATGCGAGGCGGCCCTCGACGGGGGCGACGCTCACCTCCTCGACCCGGTCGACGCCGAAGCAGTATACGCGATTGGGGACATCGCAGGTTGCGAACCCGCTGAAGGTCCAGCTGCGAAACCCGCTGTCCGCCTGTCCGACCAGGTACCGGTCCTCGGCGGTCGCATCGGTCCAGTCCGAACAACGATCCGATCGGGTGCCGTCACCAGTGGTGCCTGTTATGACGGAGACAGCCCCAACATGCGTACCGGTCTCGTCGAGGACGGGAGGGTAGTAGATGGTGCCCAGCACCAGATCCCCAACGGTGTTCGCAAACGGAAGACCGTCGGGACGAACCCAGCCCTGCGCCGCGACGTTGTCGAGCCGCAGTCGGTCGCGTGCATCGGTGCCGTCCAACGACAGCCATGCGACGAACGTGCCGGGCAGTCCTGCTCCGTGGGCCAGCTCGTTGCAGAGGATGTCGGCATCCCCGACCAGCGACTCGGTGACGGGCAGGGCCTGCGAGGAGACGAACACGTAGTTGCCCTCGAGGAGGGGCATGGAGCCCGTGCTCGAGCCGGCGGCGGTGCCTGTCTCATCGCCGCTGCTGGAGGATCCCGTCACAACACCCGAGCTGGAACCCGGGGCATCGGTGTCTGTGTTGGAGGGCACACAAATGCTGGCGAGCTCCTCGGGCGCCTTCTTGCCGAACCTGCGGCCCGAGTTGCAGTCTTCGTCGGGGAACGAGCAGTAGCCGTTGGTCTCGCAGATTCCGGCGAGCCCACTGACCACGCATTCCTGGTCTTGCTGGCATTCGAAGAGGTTGTCCGAAGAGCACGCACTCAGCACGCCCGCGAGCACGACGGCCGGCAGCAGACGAGTTTGATCGCGCGGCATCGCAACCAAGCGTAGCAGCTTGGAGCGGGATGCAGGACCCGCGCGGTGGGACCCTCGATCTGGCGAACGGCTGCCCCTCGAAGAACTCGGGGACGAACTCGTGCTCGTTGTGGAGCACGTCCGGCCCTGCGGCGGGCGCCCCGTGTCGGGACGCCGAACACCACATAGCCTAGCAGCCCGTG
>CAYGTG010000427.1:0-6966 GCA_964352485.1 uncultured Nannocystaceae bacterium
GGTGAGGAGACCGAGGACGGTCCAAAGTTCGACGTCCCCGACACCCCCGATGCCGGCAACGCCGGTTGCGGGGGCGGCGGAGGAGGCGGCGGCGGGACGACCTTCAGCAACATCTGGGTTGCCAACGCACCCGAAGGCACGGTCTCCAAGATCGACACCGAGACGGCGGTCGAGGTCGCGCGCTACCGGACCACGCCGACGCCCGCGGACCAGCCCTCGCGCACCTCGGTCAACCAGTTCGGGGACATCGCGGCGGGCTTCCGTTATGCCGCCCGGGTGGTGAAGATCGCCGCCGATCCCGAAGACTGCGTCGACACCAACGGCAACGGCGTCATCGACACCTCCAGCGGTCCCGACGACATCCGAGACTGGACGACGGACGAGTGCCTGCTCTGGGAGGCCGACCTGCTGCCGGCCGCGAGCCAGGGCACCCGAGCGGTGGCCTGGGAGGGCGGCACCATCGACCCCTCCACGTGCCAGAACACCAACCCGAACCCGCGATTGTGGGTCGCCTACGGCAGCAACCCGCTGCAGGTCAAGCGGCTCGATGGGGCGACGGGAGCGGTGCTGGATGAAACGACGATCGCCTCGACCGGCTTCGTCTACGGCGGAGCGGTCAACGCCGAGGGCGACTTCTGGGTCTCCGATCGCAGCGGCCGCACGATGAACCGCGTCGACGCCGACACGCTCCAGGTCGACAGCTGGCCGGTGCCCGGAAGCAACGCCTACGGGATGGGCGTGGATGGGGAGGGGCAGCCGTGGATCGCGACGTACAGCGCGGGGGCAGGGGTCGACTTCGTCCATCGCTTCGATCCGGTGACGGAGACCTGGCACGACGCCGGGGGCGTCACGGGCCGATACCGCGGGTTGGCCATCGATCGCGAGGACCGAATCTGGGTCGCCGGCAACCAGCCGTGCCGACTGGCGGTCTTCGATCGCCTCAACGACAACGTGCTCAACGACGCGATCACGCTCCCGGGCTGTAGCGACCCGGTTGGCGTGACCATCGACCGCGACGGCTTCGTGTGGGTGGTCGACCGTGGTGCCTCGGTCGCGTGGAAGGTCGACCCCGACGCGTTCACGATCGCCGCGACGGTCACGGGCCTGACTTCGCCCTACACGTACTCGGACTTCTCGGGCTCCGGCCTGGACCTGGTGATCAACCCTCCGGGCTGAGCGGGGCCCAAGCCCGCCGAAGCCCGTCCCGAGGCAATGGCTCTGACAGCACTGTCGCTTTTTTGGATCGCGGATCGGGGCCTGCCATGGTCAGGCCATGGTCCGCTCGTTCTCTGAACTCCCCTCGTTCGCTGCCCTCGAAGCTGGCCTGTGGGCCCCGGTCGACACGGAGGGGCTCGCCGCCAACTACGTGCAGCACTACGCCCGGGCCCGCGCCCGGCCGATGAAGCCCGATACGATCTACCGCTACCCCCGCGGGCGGCTCACCGACCAGATCCCGGTGGCTGCCGCGCTGCTGGGGACCTGAGCCCGCGCTACGCGTAGGGGTCGCGCCATTCTTTGGCGGCGCTCGAGGCCGCATCGCGCAGCTCGGTGCCGGTGTCGATCACGGTGGTGTACACGACGAACCCCAGCACGCCGACCAGGACGCCGAGGAACGCCCCGAGACCGATCGGCCCGCTGAGGCCGAATGCGAGACCGGCTCCCAGCCCACCGCCGACGACGCTTGCAACCGCCAGCCACTTCATCCGGGCGAGCACCCGCTGCAGACCCTTCCGCAGGGGCTCGAGCAGCTCCTGGCCCGCGCTGTGGGCCAACGCATCGCTGCCGATTGCGGCGGAGCCCGTCCACGCCCCGAAGCGCGGAGGACTGAGGGCTGGGGTGAGGACGCGGGCCACGGCGATGAGTCCCACCAGGCTGCCGGCGAATCCGGAGATCATCAGGGAGCCGTCCAGCTCGATCACGCTGGCCAGCGCGACGTTGGCCGCGGCGGCGAGTCCGAAGGCGCCGAACATCAGCCACGCGCCCACCTGACGGCGCCGGCGGTCGTCGGTCTCTTCCATCTCCAATCGGACCTCTTCGCGCGAAGGGTCGAGCAAGGGCTCGTCGGCGTGCAGCGGGCACGCGAGCGTCTCGTAGGCCCTGGCGCATTCCATACACACCCCGCCTTGAGGGCCGGCGACAGCGTCGTCGGCGGTTGCGCCCAGGCCTTCGGTCCACCGGGCGAAGCGGCTCGTTCCGGCCTGGGTGTCGAGGTCGAGCAGCTGGAATCGGACGTCTTCGCGCGCCGGATCCAGCAGCGGCTCATCGGCGTGCACCGGGCAGGCGTCGGCGGCGTAGGTCTTGACGCACTGGATGCACAGCAACTCGGCGGCGCCGCTGAGGGCCCGGGTCATGCCACCGGGGCCCACGGCGGCGGCGTGGGGCAGGGCGTCGAGCGGCCGGGTGCAGGAGGGACACTGCAGCTGGCCCTTGGCGCGGGGGAAGACGTGGCCGCAGTGGGGGCAGTCGGCCTTGCCTTGAGCCTGGTCGAGTCCGAGGCCGACCGCATACCCCAGGCCACAGGCCGCCGCGAGGGAGCCGATCATCGACACCGCGAGCAGGAGCACGGGGCCGCCGGTGAACGCCGGACCTGGACCGGCCATCAGCAGCCGTCCGCCGACGAACGCTGCGAGGTCGAACTCTACGCTCCACATCCACAGGACGAACTGCAGGAGCGCGGCGGCGAGCAGACCCAGCGCGACTTCGCGGACCCGCCGGCCCCTGGCGACCGCGGTGCCGACGACGCCCGCGACCAAGAAGGCGAGGAAGATCGGGAGCAAGCCGAAGATGCCCTGCACCCCGATGACCGTGCTCTGGTCTTCGGGGGGAAGTCGTTCGCGCAGCGCGATCGCTTCCAGCTCCGAGAGGGTTCCGCGCTCGAGCTCGGCGCGCGCCGCCCACTCGATGGCGAGCTCCGCGGTGAGCACTCGGGCCTGCGCTGGCTCGAGCACGTCGTCGTCGACCAGGGCGGTCATCCGGGACTCGAGCTCGTGGTCCAGGGCCGTCGCGGGCAGCAGCCGCATCGAGAACCCGACCCCCACGACGTGCAGGATGAGCACCAGCGCGACCGCGACGGCACCGACGACCGCGACGATCCGGGTGTCGATCGGCGGAATGGGGGCAGCCGGGGTCTCGAAGGTGGGGTCGAGGACATCGGAGCAATGCACGCAGCGGACGGCCTCCGCGGGGTTTTCACCTCCGCAGCTGCCGCAAACCTGAGAGGAGGACGTGGCGGGCTGCATGCGGTCGGGAGCAAAGCACGAATCGCGCCAGAGTTGCGCTGACGAATCCAGGCGAGATCGCGGCGCCGCAGTTCCCGATTTGCGAACCCGCTGGGTCTCGATTCGGGTCTCGTCAGCCGTGCTCGCAAGTCGCCGTGGGCGCAACCAGCTGCCGGCGGACTTCGGCCAGGGTGCCGCTTGTCGTGCCAGCGAGGTGCTCGATGGCATCGAGGTCCGCCGCGACCGCGTCCTCGCTGAGGTGGAGCGGAATTTCCGCATCCACCCCCGTATCCACCAGCTCCCACCGCAGCCGCTGAATCCAGCGTTGGGCTCGTACCACCGCGGCCCCGCACGCAACCAGCTCCCCGGCGGCCTCAGCCTTGGCGAGGAACACCACCGCGTTGTCGAGCGTGTGCACCGCCTCATCGCGAGCAAAGCCCTCCACGCTATCGTAGCTGTCCGCCTCATCCACGGCCGAGGGCGTCTTGCCATCGATCGCCGCCCGCAAGCGCAGCAGGTCGCGCTCCAGATCGAAGCGCATCTGTGCCGCGGTCGCCTCGACAGCACCATCCCCCGCGAAGGCGCGCGCGAGCGCATCCCCGCGCGGCTCGACGTCGCCGAGCGTCGCCAGCCAGGCCTGCAGGACTTTGACCTGCCGGGCCCAGCGGGCGCGCTCGAACGCTCGCAGGGTGTCGGTGCCGACCGTCATCCCGCGGCGGGGAAGGGCAGGCACTGCGTGGGCGTGGGGTCGACCAAGACGCCCCAGCTCAGGTCGTCCTGAAGGACGATGGAGTCGCCCGAGGGCGCGTTGGCGACGTCGACGGCTCCAGCGGCGCCTGTCTCATCGAGCAGGCCGTTGCCGTTGGCGTCTCCGTAGATGACCGCGTCCAGGGGTACCGTGCCAGCACCAATCGAAGCCGCCGGGACGTCGAACAACGCGATCGCGTCGGCGGTGGCTCCGGAGTTCTGGATGTTGGGGCTGAACGTGACGGCTTGGTCAAACGCGACCGCTCCGTCGAAGCCGCTGTCCGCGTTGCCGTTGGGTCCGCCGACGAGGAAGCAGGCGCCTGCCTCCACGGTGCCGACGAGCTGGACCGAGCCGTAGGTGTAGTCGGTGCCGCCCCAGCCGAGCGAGTAGCCCGAGAGGTCCACCGCGGCGCCGGTACCGTTGAACAGCTTGACCCACTCGAGCCCGTTGTCGTCGCCCGGAGGGTTGTAGTAGGCCTCCGCGATCACAAGGCCCACCGCGGGCGTGTCGACCACGTTGACCGTCGCGTCCGAGGTCGCGCCACCGATGTCGGCGGTGATGGTCTCCGTGCCCGCGGTGTCTCCAGCGGTCACGTCGAAGCTGGCCGACAAGTCGCCGGCGAGAACGACGACATTGGCAGGCACCGTCGCGAACGTGCCCGGGAGGCTCGACAGGTCGACCGTTTGCCCCCCCGCGGGTGCGGGCAGGTTCAGGTTGACCGTGAGCGAGCCGGTGGCCGAGAGCGACACATCGAGGTTCGACGGGTCGAGCGTCGGAATGCGGGCGTCCGCGTCCGAGTAGGCCTGCATCGAGGCCGTCAGCATCGTGCCGTCGAGCGAAGCGGTGACCCCAGCGGTGCCGCTGGCGACCCCGGTGAGCTCCACGTCCACGCTGGCGCTGCCCGCCGGCACGGTCACCGAGACCGGACCCGTGACGATGGCCGCGTTCTCGTAGCTCAGCGCCACGACGGTGTCGACCGCCGCGTTGGTCGTCAGCTGAACGCTCAGACCCGGCGAGGGCACCGCGGTCTGGCCGACCTCGATGAACCCGTCCGGACCGAAGCCCGCGAGCGTGACCGGGAGATCCTGTGGACCGCGCGGCTCGAGCTTGCTGTACCCGTTGGCCCAGCGGACCACGCCCGAGAGCTGCGGGTAGTTCTGTCCCACCGTGGGGAAGGGGTCGAGCAGGAACAGCAGGTCGTTGACCCGCAGGCCGCCATCGACCTCGAACTCCTGAATGGGCGCCACGTCACCAGGGCCCGGTGCCGGGTCGATGTCGGTGACGTCCAGGTCGGTCAGCACCACCAGCGCCGCCTCCAGTTGTTCTTGGCGGGTTCCTCCCTCGACGAGGTCGGCGACCGTGGCGGGCTCGAAGTCGGGCAGTTCGTTGCCCGAGGACTCGATGGTCTCGTTGCCGGAGAGGACCACCTGGGTCTGGCCGAAGAAGCCTTGGACAGAGCCGGCGACCGTGACTCGGTCGCCTTGCGCGGCCGTGAAGTCACCGCCCACGTAGACGAACACCGCGCTGTAGTCGACGCCCACGTAGTCGTCGTCGTCGGGGTGCACCTGCATGAAGAAGCCGAAGCCGGGCGCGGCCGCGGTCACGACCTTGTCTGCGAGCAGGACCGCGGTGCCCTCGGGCAGCGTACCGTCCTTGACCTCGTAGATGCCCGCCGGGCAGGGGCCGCCGCCGGGGTTCGGCACGTCGGGGCAGGCGTCACATTCGTCGCCCACGCCGTCTTTGTCGCCATCGGCCTGGTCCGGGTTCGCGTCGACCGGGCAGTTGTCCTCGGTCGCGCCGATACCGTCGCCGTCCGCGTCGAGCGGGTCGGGAACGTCGCAGTCGTCTCCGGGCTCCAGCCCGCACAGATCGCACGCGTCGCCGATGTTGTCCTGGTCTTCGTCCGCCTGCTGGCCGGCGTCCATCGGGCGCAGCGGGTTGAACACGCTCGGGCAGTTGTCGTCCGCGTCGGCGATGCCGTCGCCGTCGCTGTCCATCACCCCCGCGCGCGCGGGGAATTCCATCGGGCGCAGCGGGTTGCAGCTGGGCTCGAGGTCCGGCTGGCCGCACGCGAACAGGTCGTAGCTGTCCGGGTTCACCGCGCCTGTGATCTGCGCGAGCGTCAGGCCCGTGTCCATCTCGACGCAGACCCGCTTGTCGTCGCCGCACATGTCGAGGGTCTCGCAGCCGGCCAGATCCTCGGCCGCGACGAGCGACTCGACGACGGCGGCCGAGCCGAACAGCGGCGTGCCGCCGCGGAGCACCAGCGCGACATCGCTGGGTTGACCTTCGATGATCGCCCGATAGTCCGCGTTCTCGCTGCCATCAAAAATGGCGACGTCGGCGACGAAGCCCGGCGCCAGCAGACCGATCTGCGAGCCGGCACCTTGCGATGCGGCGGCCCAGTAGGTGGACATCATCCACAGCTCGTAGTCCGAGAACGCTCCATTGTAGTGGTTCTCGTTGAGGTAGGCCGCGCACGCGAGCTCGCGCATCACGTTCATCGATCCCGAGGCTGACCAGTCGGTGCCCAGCGCGATGCCGACACCTTGGTGATGGTACGCGAGCACGTCGGCGGTGATGCCGTACAGGTCGATGTTGGAGCGCGGCGACCACACCAGCTTGGCGCCCACGTCGGCCATCTCGCGGATGTCGGTGGGGCGCATGCCGATGCCGTGAATGACGGCCGTGTTGGACTCGATGAGGTCGTTGCCCGGCTGCCCGCTGAGGCAGGTGAACTCGTTGTTGGCCTCGTCGTTGATGCCCTCGGCGATGTGGGGCATGTACGCCGACGCATCGAGGGCGCCTTCGCTCTCGATGAACGGGTACGCGCAGCCCTGGCTCAGCAGGGTGCCGTCGCTGTCGCCCAGGGGGAAGGTCGAGTACTCGACGTCCACGCCAACGAGGCCTTCGGTGTCGTTGCCGCGGTCGAGGTTGCGCAGCAGGCCCGAGGCCGAACCGGACCCCGAGATGCTGGTGGCCGCGCCAAAGAGCATGCGG
>CAYGTG010000428.1:0-6944 GCA_964352485.1 uncultured Nannocystaceae bacterium
CCCGCCGGCAAACCACGAAAAAACCCCGCTGCCGAGGCAGAGGTGTTTTCGATTCGACGCCCGTAGGCTCAGTTGTCGAAGATGATCTCGACGTAGGCCATCGGGGCAGCATCTCCGGGTCGGGGTCCAACCTTCGTGATGCGTGTATAGCCGCCGGGGCGGTTGGTCAGCTGCGGGGCGACCTCGTGGAACAGCTTGTGGAGCTGGTCTCGACCGCGGACCATCCGACCCGCAACGCGCACAGCATGCACCAGTCGCGTCTTCTCTTCGGCACTCCGGCTGTCCTCGTCTTTGGCGACAACGTCTGCCACGCGGATCGCCTTGGTGATGGTCTTCTCGGCGAAGCCCCGAAGCTCCTTGGCCTTCGCTTCGGTGGTGCGGATGCGGCCATGCTCGATGAGCGAGGTGACCATGTTGCGCCACATCGCCTTGCGGTGGGCCGAGTTGCGTCCGAGTTGTCGTCCTGCTTTGCGATGTCGCATCGTAGTAGCTCTTGCGTTCGAAGTGATTCGAGTCGTGGAAAAGGCGCCGCGACTACTCGTGCGCGGGGGGTGGCCCCTGCCAGTTCGGGATCTTCATCCCGAGCGAGAGACCCATCTGCGCGAGAATCTCTTTGATCTCTTTGAGAGACTTGCGACCAAAGTTCTTGGTCTTGAGCATCTCGGCTTCGGTCTTCTGGACCAGGTCGCCGATGTAGTGGATGTTGGCGTTCTGCAGGCAGTTCGCCGAACGAACGCTCAGCTCCAGCTCATCGACCGAGCGCCAAAGGTACTCGTTGAGCTTGTCCTCTTCGGACGGCTCGGCCGTGGTCGCCTCTTCGATCTCCTCGCGATTGATGAAGATCGAGAGCTGTTCCTTGAGGATCTTGGCCGCGAACGCGACGGCGTCGTCCGGCCGAACCGAGCCGTCGGTCCAGATCTCGAGGACGAGACGGTCGTAGTCGGTTCTTTGTCCGACGCGCGCGTTGGTGACCCGGTAGTTCACCTTGTGGATGGGCGAGAAGAGGCTGTCGATCGGAATGACTCCAATCGGCTGCCCCTCCTTTTTATTTTGATCCGCAGTCTGATAGCCGCGTCCCATCTCGACAGTCATCTCCATTTTGAGATGTCCGCCGTTGGACAGCGTCGCCAAGACCTGCTCGGGCTCTAGCACGTGCAGGCCAGTCGGCGCGATGATGTCCGAAGCCTTGACATCGCCCTCACCCTGCTTGTCGATTTGGATCGTGCGGGGCGTGGCGTCGTCCATCTGAAGACGGAGCGACTTGATGTTGAGGATGATGTCTGTGACGTCCTGGACGACGCCCTCGATGGTCGTGAACTCGTGCAGCGCACCTTCGATGCGCACCGAGGTTACCGCAGCGCCCTGCAGGGAGCTGAGAAGCACGCGTCGCAGGCTGTTGCCGAGCGTGATCCCATAACCACGCTCAAGCGGCTCGCAGGTGAACTTTCCGTAGGCGTGGCTGAGCGAGTTGTTGTCCGCGTCCAGCTTCTTGGGCCGGATGAGGTCTCGCCAGTTTCTCGCGATGGTGTTCGTGTCTTGCATCGGCTGTCCTGCGCTCTTGGGGGGAATGAGTCGGCGTACTCGGCTGTGCCTGAGGTGGACCTGGGAAGAACCGTGGAGCTACCCGGAAACGATCTGGAATCGATCTTGAGGTAGCGGCTTCCCGAGGTTTACTTGGAGTAGAGTTCGACGATGAGCTGTTCGTCGATCTCGGCGGCAATATCACTGCGGGCGGGAAGCGAGGTGACCTTGCCCTTGAAAGCGTCCTTGTCCAGCTCGAGCCAGCCAGGTGACGGTGTGCGATCGACTTTTGCCATCGCGTCGACGACCTTCTGAACCTTGCGGCTCGGCTCGCAGACCTCGATCACATCGCCCTGCTTGACGAGGTAGCTGGGGATGTCGACCTTCTTGCCGTTGACACGGAAATGGCCGTGGGTCGTGAGCTGCCGGCATTCTGCGTGGCTAGATCCGAAGCCAAGCCGCAGGGTGACGTTGTCGAGACGGCGCTCGAGCAGGCTGAGAAGGTTCTCGCCTGTCACACCCTTCATGCGGGTGGCACGGTAGTAGTAGCCGCGGAACTGCTTTTCCAGCAGCCCGTACATGCGCTTGACCTTTTGCTTTTCGCGAAGCTGCTGGCCGTAGTCACTGGGACGACGCTTGCGACCCTGGCCGTGTTGGCCGGGCGGGTATGGTCGGCGCTCGTAGCCGCACTTCTGGGAGAAGCAGCGATCGCCTTTGAGGTAGAGCTGCGCATCTTCGCGGCGGCAAAGGCGACAGGTGGGTCCGGTGTAGCGAGCCATCTTGAACGGTCCTTACAGAATCTCGTGAGAAGCGCAGTTAGACGCGGCGACGCTTGGGAGGCCGGCAGCCGTTGTGCGGGATGGGAGTCACATCCTTGATGGAAGTGACGCGAAGGCCGGAGGACTGAATCCCGCGAAGTGCGGACTCTCGCCCTGCTCCGGGACCCGTGATCCGAATGGAGACCGTCTGAAGACCGTGGTCCTGAGCTCGCTTCGAAGCTTCGTCGGCGGCGAGCTGGGCTGCAAACGGCGTGGACTTCCGGGAGCCCTTGAAGCCACGCACACCGGCCGAAGCCCATGCGATGACGTTGCCGTTGACGTCGGTGATGCTGACGAGCGTGTTGTTGAACGTCGACTGGATGTGAACCACACCGGTCGAGATGTTCTTTCGAACGCGCTTCTTTCCTCGTGCTTGAGCCATCGTGATCCCTTACTTCTTCTTGCCGGAGACGGTGGCTCGCTTGGGGCCCTTGCGTGTCCGCGCGTTCGTGTGCGTGCGCTGCCCCCGGAGGGGGAGCCGAGGGCGGTGACGAAGGCCGCGGTAGCAACCCAGGTCCATAAGGCGCTTGATGCTGCCTTGGACTTCGCGACGAAGGTCGCCCTCGACCTTGAAGTCACCTTCGATGGTCTGGCGAATCGCGCTCACTTGCTCGTCGGTGAGGTCATCGGTTCGAACCGAGGGACCCACGCCAGACTGCTCAAGGATGCGCGTCGCGGTGTTTGTGCCAACGCCGTAGATGTAGGTAAGCGCGATTGCGATGCGCTTGCCCTTCGGCAGGTCGACGCCAGAGATACGAGCCATGACTAGCCCTGCCTCTGCTTGTGCTTGGGGTTTTCGCAAATGACACGCACCACACCGCGGCGGCGGATCACTTTGCACTTCTCGCAGATCTTCTTGACGCTGGCTCGAACTTTCATCGTCAGGGGGCTCGCTGGTCGGTCTCGCATCTCGTAGAGGGGGCTTCGTGAGGTCATGGTCTGTCTGAGGGGTCGGTTGCTTCGGCGGAGTCGAGGAGCCAGCTAAGAGGAGCGTCCGGGTCCGTCTCCCGAAGGTCGGGAAGGCGGGGTGGACGCTGGCAGTTCGACGACGAGCCCGAGAATGGTGCCGCGACCGAGGTCGCTGGCGGCGGGGCGAACCCGCACTTTATCTCCAGGCTTGAAAGTGGTGCCGAGGCGTTGAACTTCAGGGGACAGACCGGCGACGACTTGAGAGCCGCCCTCCGTTTTGAGGCGATAAAGACGTTGAGGAAGGTCGGCCAGGATTGTGGCGCTCACGACCGCAACGTCGGGGTTCATCAAAGAAAGGTCTCGGGTAGAGAACTTGGGGTTGGATAGAACGAAGCGACCGGAGTGCTGACCCAGGCCACGGAGCGCCGGAATATAGAGGCACCTTCTAGGGAAGTCCACCCCCCGCGGCCGGAGGTTTTCGGGCGCGGCGTGAGACCCCCCGCGCTCGCGATCTCCGCACCCGGCGCCCCTGACGCAAAACCCAGGAACGACGGCGAAATAGGCCCTACGAGCGATTCTACGCCCACTGAGAGCATCCGGCGCAGACGTTCACCTATCCGCGATCTTGGGGACGAATCGCCGCCGGCAGCGCGAATCCTGTTGCCTGGACCGGAAATTCCCAGCGCTGCAGGGCGGCCTCGAGCGGAATCGTTGCGTACACGTGCGGGAAGCGATCCCCGCCCCTGCTGACCTCCCAGCGCAAGCTCTGGGCCGGCAAAGCATCGGGATCGATCTCGACCAGCACCAGGTCCTGCTGCCCCGCGAAGTGTTTGTTCGCGGTCTCCACGACTTGATGCAGGGCGCTGAGATGTACGAAACCATCCGCGTCATCCACGGGGGCCCAAGCCAGATGTCCCAAAGAGACACGGCGCTCCCACTGGGGCGCCGTGTAGATCTTGAAGATGCGGGTCGTCATCAGCGATCGAAGGGATGAACGAAAACAGCTTGGCGGCGGCAGTGCGTGCCCCCAGCCTCGAGCCAAGGGTCGAGTGTCACTCGAGACTCAGAGTACCGCGTTGATCCGCAAGAAGACCTCGTCGGGAGTGCCAACGCCGTCGACCTCCACCACGATGCCTTTGGCCTGGTAGCGCGGCACCACCGGCTGGGTCTCGGCAACGAACTTGTCGAGGCGCTCTTGCACCTTCTCCGGCGTATCGTCCGAGCGCTGGTACAGCTCCTCGCCCGTCACGTCGCAGACGCCCTCGGTCTCTGGCGGGTTGTACTTCACGTGATAGACGTGGCCGGACTTCGACATGCGTCGACCGGTGATGCGTTCTTCGATGAGCTCGAACGGCACCTTCATGTAGATCACCTTGTCGAGCGAGACCTTCGCGTCGAGCGCTTCGGCTTGCACGGCCGTGCGCGGGAACCCGTCGAGGATGAAGCCTTTTTGCGTCTCGGGCTTGGTCAGAGCTTCTTCGAGGAGGCCGATCACCAACGCATCGGGCACCAGACCGCCCGCATCCATGAAGCCCTTGGCCTGCTTGCCCAGCTCGGTCCCCTGCTTGACCGCGGCGCGCAGGAGATCGCCAGTGCTCACGTGCGCGTAGCCCAGCGACTCTTTGAGTTTCTTCGCCTGGGTGCCCTTCCCGGAGCCGGGGGCTCCGATCAACATGATTCCGGTGCGGCTAGAATCTGCCATTGCGGCTTGGACTTTAGCAGAGTCGACGCTGCGGACGGTCCGCAAAAACGGACGGCCCCGGAGCATGATGCACCCGGAGCCGTAACCGCCTCAGCGCCGCGGTTCTACTTGCGCCGGCCTCGACCGCCGCGCGGGCCCGCGAAGCCTTCGTACGAACGCGTCACGAGATGGCTTTCGATCTGCTGAGCGGTGTCGAGGGCCACGCCGACCACGATGAGCAGGGACGTACCGCCGTAGTAGAAGGGAACGTTGAACTTGGTCTGTAGGAACGTCGGCAACACGCAGACGGCCGAGATGTACCAAGCACCCACGAAGGTCAGGCGGTTGAGCACGTAGTCGATGTACTCGGCCGTGCGCTTACCGGGTCGGATGCCCGGCACGGAAGCGTTCTGCTTCTTGAGGTTGTCGGCGACGTCGGTCGGGTTGAACTGAATCGCCGTGTAGAAGTACGTGAAGAACACGCACATCGCGACGTAGACCGTGATGTACAGCCAACCGTCGTACCGGAGCGCCTCGGACAGCTTCTGCAGCCATTCGTTTTGACTCCACGCAGCGATCTGGCTGGGGAACATAAGGATGGACGACGCGAAGATCGGCGGGATGACGCCCGCGCTGTTGATCCGAAGCGGCAGGTAGTTGGCGTTGCCGCCGAACATCCGCTGCCCGACCACACGCTTGGCGTACTGGACCGTAATGCGACGCTGCCCTCGCTCCATCATGACGATGAAGGCGATGACGAGGATCGCACCGAAGCCGAGAATCGCGATCGTCATCGGACCGAAGTTCTCAGGGTCGTCCTGCATCTTCTGGAACAGCTGGTACATCGCCGAGGGGAGGTTGGCGATGATGCCTCCGAAGATGATGAGCGAGATTCCGTTGCCGATGCCGCGCTCGGTGATCTGTTCACCGAGCCACATCAAGAACACGGTGCCGCCGGTCAGCGTCAGCACCGTCATGAACTCGAAGCCCATCCCGTCCGGTTCGAGCACAAGCTGTGATCCGGCGGAGTTCTGCGATTCGAGCCAGTTGGCGATGAAGTAGCCCTGAACGAACGCCAGACCCACCGTGCCGTAGCGGCTGTACTGGTTGATCTTGCGCCTCCCGGTCTCGCCTTCCTTACTCAGCTGCTCGAGCCGCGGAATGACGACCGTCATCAGCTGCATGATGATCGACGCACTGATGTACGGCATGATTCCCAGGGCGAACACGGAGACCTGCTCCAGCGCACCACCGGTGAACATGTTGAAGTAGCCCAGGAAGCCGCCGGAACCGGAGTTGACCAGCTCGGACATCACGGTTCGGTCGACGCCGGGTACCGCGATGAAGACACCGAGCCGATAGACGGCGAGCATGCCCAGGGTGAAGAGCACCCGCTTGCGGAGCTCGGGCAGCTTGAAGATGTTGATGAGAACGTTCATGGAGCGTCCGTGCGGGTCATCCAGGCGCCGATGCCGGCGTGGCCTGCGTGGAAGGAGTGGACGAGCTACGACCGGGGGCCGTAGCGGGCGACGAACCTATCCTATGGACCGCCCGCCCGCATCTGACAGAACGCGCGTGAACCCACATGGCGGGATTGCCGCGAGGATGCAAGCGATCCAACCTCTGGGGTCTTCGCGGGCTTCTATTTGGTAAGCTGAACCACATGCTTAGACACGGCTATTGGGCACTGCTGCTGGGGATGCTGGCCTGCGACGCAGACGACGGCGCAAATACGGCCACGGAGGCGTGGAGCCCCGATACCGAGGGCACCAGCACCGGGGAGACGGCAAGCCCGAGCGCGGGCACTTCGAGCAGCCCGTCCGGCACGACCGCCGCAGACACGGGGCCGGGCAGCAGCGATCAGACGACGAGCGATCCCGACCCCACCACTGCAAATCCCTCAGCGACCGCCGGCGAATCCACCGACGGCGGCGGGAGCGAGAGCACCGGCGGTCCCGCCCCATCCGGGTGCAGTGCCGACGCGTTGACCCTCATCGAGTTGCTCAACGAATACC
>CAYGTG010000429.1:0-6905 GCA_964352485.1 uncultured Nannocystaceae bacterium
CCGAACAGGTCGAGCGAAAGGTCGGTGACAACCTGCAACGCTTGGTCGAGCGGCCCGGGAACGCCGAGACGTTCGGACACCTGCACTAAGGCTGCCAGCACCCGGTTCATTGGATGTACATCCTATCAGGGTCCATCCCCCCGCGCAGCGTCCGCACATCGAGTCTGTCCTGCAATTTCGACGACACCATCCACATGCAGGACGACGGCACCGCGCGGGGGACAACATCCGGTAAGGTGATGCCCGCCATGCGCTTCCGAGGCCGACCCCTGCGCGACATGCTTTCGGCAAGTGCGATCGCACTTGCCATGCTTGGGACGTCGGTCCCGGCGCTCGCGGCAACCCCCGCGACGGGCATCTACCGGGTCAGGCGACCCAAGGTGACGCCCTCGGACGCGGCGGCCAAGCGGGCAGAGGCACAGGTCCGCGGCAAGGCCCTCGCAGAGTCGGGCGAGTCCATCGCGGCGGGCATCGAGTTCGACAATGCGGCCGCCGAGCTTGGGGACCCGGTCCTGTACCTCGACGCAGGAGATGCGTACCTCGCAGGATGCGAGGAGTCGCGAAACAAGGAACTCGCCGAGGCCTCGATGGAGCGCGCGTACATCTCGCTCGACATCCTCTATTTCCACCTCGACAAGTCCGCCGACAAGAACTTCCGTCTGGTCGAGGCGTCCGAGATCCCCACGCTGATCATTCGGGCCCAGCAGCTCGTCGAGAACTCACAGGCGCTGATCGAGGAGATCGAGGCCGAAGAAGCCGCGGCCGTCACCACTCCGCCGGAGGACGGTGCGCCGGCTCCCAAGCGCAAGAACGGGCAGGCAGGGAAGATCGCCGGCATCGCCTTGATCAGCGCGGGCGCGGTCGGGCTTGGCGTCGGCGTGGCAGGCATCGCGTTGGGGGTTCGCCACCAGCAGAACGCCGAGCACTCGACCGTCTACGGGGCTGAATACGATGCGGTCGCGGACAAGGGCGAGCGCGCGAACCTGCTC
Source organism: uncultured Nannocystaceae bacterium (assembly GCA_964352485.1). GTDB lineage: Bacteria > Myxococcota_A > Polyangia > Nannocystales > Nannocystaceae > CAJXVA01. The sequence continues at coordinate 990 of CAYGTG010000429.1, forward strand.
GCCTACGTGGGCGTTCCTGTCGGCCTCGTCCTCGCGGGTGCAGGCATCGCCGTGTTGGTGCTCACCTCCAAGAAGAATAAGAAGAGCCAGGACAAGTACTCGGTTGTGCCGACCTTCAATCGGCACGGGACCGGAGTTGCCGTCAGCGGCCGCTTTTAGCGCCGCATGTGACCTCACGCCGGCAAAAGACGCCGGAGCGCCGGTTTGCGTACGGGATGGGCCAGCGGTACACCGGAGTGGTGATTGCGACCGCTGCAGTTCTCGAGACGCCCGACAGCCAGCCCGGGTCGGGTTCGGATCTGCGCGCCCACGCCGACGCGGTGTTCGAGGCCGTCAGCCCCTACGAGGGCAACGGATTCCGCAACCACTGCAAGCGCCTGTTCCACTTCGCATCGATGCTCATGGCTCAGCGCGGCGTCGAGATGCCCGCCGATGTGGCCTACACGATCGCGATGTGGCACGACCTGGGGCTCGTCAGCGAGAAGGACCAGGGGCACAACTACCTCCAGCGCTCGCTCGCGCTTTTCGAACGTGAGACGCAGGGTATCGACCTCGGCGATGTCGACCAAACCACGCTGCAAGAGTGCTTCGTCTACAACCACCGTCTGCTCGCCGTGCCGGGCCTGGGTCAGGCGGCCGACTGCTTTCGGCAGGCGGTGAAGATCGAGCACGCCCGCGGACTGCTTCGGTTCGGTCTCTCCAAGGCGGCGGTCAACGCGAAGTTCGAGGAGTTCCCGCGCGAGAACTTTGATCGGGTGCTGGTCGATTTCACCTGGCGAACACTCAAGCGTGAGCCGCTGACGCTGGTTCGCGGCGTCTTCTTCTAGCGCTACGAGCCTGCTGTTCTTTGCCGGTCTCTGGCCGGCGGTCTGGCCGGCGGTCTCGCCTCGCACAGCGGGTTGTGCGATACGCTGGGACCGATGTCGAGCAATACTCCGATCGAAGACGAGACGCTTCGCACCCAGGTCGAGGCCGCCGCGTTCCGACAGCTCGTCGAGCACCTGCAGTCGCGCACCGACGTGCAGAATATCGACGTCATGAACTTGGCCGGGTTTTGTCGCAACTGTTTGAGCAAGTGGTACACGGCCGCCGCGCAGGAGCGTGGCGCACAGGTCGAGCTCGAAGAAACCCGCGAGTGGCTCTACGGCATGCCGTACGCCGAGTGGAAGACCAAGTTCCAGAAGTAGGTCCGGCATGCACCACCACGCCGAGCGCCTCGAGCTGCAAACCTCGGGTCGGAGCACGACAGACATCACCGCGGACGTCCAAGCGATCGTTGCACGGGCTGAAGCCGACACCGGGCTGTGCAATGTGTTCGTGCACCACACCAGCGCCTCGGTGATCCTCTGCGAAAACGCGGACCCTCAAGTGCGCCGCGACCTGGAAGCCTTCGCGTCGCGGCTGGTGCCCGACGGAGACCCGCTGTTTCGCCACACCGCCGAAGGGCCCGACGACATGCCGGCCCACGTCCGCAGCGTGCTGACCCAGAGTTCGTTGAACATCCCGATCGCTGGCCGACGAGCGGCGCTGGGGACCTGGCAAGGCGTGTATCTTAGTGAACACAGCGCCGAGCCGCATCTGCGCGTGATCACCGTTTCGGTCCTCGGAGCCTAGGCAAGTCATGTTCGCTGCACGAAAACGCCTCGGTCGCTCGATGACCAAGACCATCGCCGCGTATGGGCTCATCAAGGCCGGCGACCACATCATGGTCTGCGTCTCCGGCGGCAAGGACAGCTACACGCTGCTCGAGCTGCTTTGGGAGGCCCGGAAGCGGGCGCCCTTCGAGTTTCAGATCACCGCCGTGCACCTCGATCAAGGCCAACCCGGCTATGATGGTGCGCCACTGCGAGGCTGGCTCGAGCGCTTCGGTGCCCCGTTCGAGATCGTCGAGCAAGACACGTACAGCACCGTCATCCGCGTTGTCGACGAAGGAAAGAGCTACTGCGGCCCCTGCTCTCGATTGCGTCGCGGGATTTTGTACAACACCGCCGAGCGACTCGGATGCAACAAGCTGGCGCTGGGGCACCATCGTGATGACGCGCTCGAGACCCTGATGCTCAACCTCTTTTATTCGGGGAAGCTCCAGGCGATGCCGGCCATCTACACGACGGATGACGGGCGCTTCGAGGTCATTCGGCCGCTCATCGAGTCCCCGGAGTCGGAGATCATCGAGCACGCCAAAGAGGCCGGATACCCGATCTTGCCGTGCAACTTGTGCGGGTCACAGGCGGGTCTACGCCGGGAGAAGATGGGGGAGATGCTCGCCGCGCTGGAGCAGGACAACCCCAACGTGCGCTCCGTCATGCTCAACGCGCTCCGCAACGTGCGGCCAAGCCACTTGCTCGACCCGGGCGTCCAGCGGACCGCCCCCAGCTCTCGCGGCCGTCTCACCGTCCTCGATCGGTAGGCCCGTCGACGGGAGAAGCCGCGTGCAGCCGGACGCGAACGGTCCGCCGGGGCGCGAGGGTCCACCGGGATGCATACTCACCACAAAAAGCGCATAAAGACGCGTTTTATTCGCATAACTATGTAGCGCTCGGGGGCCGGTCCGCGTAGGCTCCCGTCATCGTGCGTCTCTCGGATCTCCACGGAAAGAAGCTTGGCATCTGCGTGTCGGGTGGACTCGACTCCAAGACGGTCACGCTGCGCCTCAAAGAGGCCGGCTGTGACGTCGTGGGTTTCACCGCCGACCTCGGACAACCCGACGAGTCCAACATCGAAGATGTCCGCGAGCGCATGAAGCCCGCCGGCGCCGAGACCATCATCGTCGACCTCAGGTCTCAGATGGCGGACGCCTGCTTCATGATGGTGCGGGCGCAGGCGATGTACGACGGCGGGTACTGGAACACGACCGGCATCGCGCGGGCCGTCACCGTCAAGGGTCTCCTCGGCGCAATGCGAGAGCATGGATGCGAGGTGCTCGTGCACGGTGCGACGGGCCGCGGCAACGATCAGATCCGGTTTGAGCGATACACCAACACCCTCGCCCCCGACTTCGGCGTGTACGCGCCGTGGCGAGACCCCGAGCTGCTCGATCAGTTTCCCGGTCGAAAGCAGATGGCCGAGTATCTGCAGGAGAAGGGCATCGAGGCCAAGCTGACCAAGAAGCGGTACAGCACCGATGCCAACCTCGCCGGGCTCAGCCATGAGGCCGAAGACCTTGAGGAACTCACGACGAGCTGCCTGATCGTGGAGCCGATCATGTGCGTGTGGCCCCACGACGCACCCGACCGGATTGAAGACGTGACGCTGCGATTCGAGGAGGGTCGCTGTGTTTCTATCAACGGCCAAGACGGCGATGCCCTCGACATCATGCTGCGAGCCAACGAGATCGCCGGGCGCAACGGCATCGGCTTGAGCAATGCGCTCGAGAACCGCATCATCGGGACCAAGAGTCGCGGCGTATATGAGGCTCCGGGGTTGGAGCTCTTGGGCTTCGGTTTGCGCGCGGTCTACCAAACGACCATGGACCGGCGCTCGACCGGGCTGTTCCACAGCATGTCGCGGCTGGTCGCCGAGCAGATCTACGACGCACGACTGTATGACCCCGGCGGCCGAGCCGCGATGGCGGGAATCGACGTGCTGGCCTCCCACGCGAGTGCCACCGTCAAGCTGGGCCTGTACAAGGGCAACCTCTACTTCCAGAGCCTGACCGACTGCGCCGCATCGCTGTACAACCCCGCGGACGCCAGCATGGAGGCATCCGACGGTCTCGACCCCAAGAGCAGCCAGGGCTTCGTCGAGGTGCTCCGCTGCGAAGCCCTGGCCATCGCGCGAGCCGGGCAGATCAAGTGGAATGACGCGTAGCCTGCGTCCGCCCGAGCCCGAACACCTTACTCGGTGAGAACCGTGAGCTGGTCCCCCTTGATCTCGAGGGCGGCCGGCTCGCCTCCGTAGTGCTTGGCCATGCCGACGTCGATGCGCCACACTTTGCCCGCGCACGCTGAGGTCACGCCGCGTGCTTGCACGGTGTGACCGACCACCATCCGAGCTACCTTGAGATCGTCCAACGCGGCGTCGAGGTCGGCGCACGCTTTGGCCGTCGGTTCGGGAACGGAGTAGTCCCGGAGCCACACAAGTCCGTCCGGCGCCAGCAACTCGGCCGGAGGAGGCCCGCCTTCCGATAGCCATCGGCGACCCGCTTCGTTGAGCACCTGCAGCTTGGATGCGTACTTCGGCAACACCCCGCCGTGTACGAAGACGCTGTCTCCGACGATCACCGCAGTGTTTCGATTCGCGAGCACTTTCGCATACACGCCGCCGGGTAGAAACGCGGCCGCACGAGAACGCAGAGCCTCGGGAAACGCCTGAACGCCCGCGTCCGAGGCGTCCACCCCCGGTGCGTCGGCAAAATCCGTCATGCCCCCTGGGGTCACGTAGCGAAAGTCGCCCGCGGCGTTCATCAGCTCATGGTTTCCGTTGAGGATATGAACTGCACCGCCGGCCGCCTCCGCTTCAGATTCCAGCCGCGTCAGGAGGTCGAGGATCTCTTGTTCGTCGTCGCCGCGATCGAGCTGGTCCCCCGTCTGAACGAAGACCGTTGTCCCGCCGCTCCAGCGGTCCGCCTCGTTGATCAATCCAGCCAGCCGGAGTACTCGCTTCGTGGCAGACAGGTCCCCGTGGACGTCCCCCACCGCGACGATCCGCGCGGCACCCCCGAAGCGGGTCGGACGCTGGAGCCCGGGGCTACTTGGGGTTTCATGTGTGGCGACAGGCGGCGGAGTACCCGGCGGCGGTACATCCGTGTTCGAGTGCGCCGGAGCGGGTTTGGGCGTGGACGGTGCCCGAGCGGGGGGTTCGGACCAACAGCCGAGCCCGAAGGCCAGCGCCGTGACAACCGCTGGGCACATGCTGCGAACTCGAACGTACATCAGGGTCCTCATGCTACCAGCCTCGGCACGCAGGCTTTGGCGAGAGCGAAGTGAAAACGATACGATGGGGGCCTGTGCCGGAGTATTCCCCAGCCGCACCCTATCGGGGACGCATCCTTGTCGTTGACGATGAGGTTCAGATTCGCCGCGTCATCCGCAAGGTTCTCAGCGCCGACGGGTACGACGTCCTCGAAGCGAACGGCGGCAACGAGGCCCTCGAGACCCTCTCCCACAACGACGTCGACACCGTCCTGCTCGACATGCGGATGCCGGACATGTCCGGCATCGAAGTGTGTAAACGCATACGTCTCACTGGGCGTCACGCGCACACGCCTGTCGTGTTCCTCAGCGGTGCGTCGGAACGATCGGTGCGTCGCAGCGCTCGTGAAGCCGGTGCCGACGACTTCCTCGCCAAGCCGTTCGACGAGGCTGAGCTCCGGGCACGAATTCGGAACTCCGTGTCACACAACCGGCACAGCGCCGGAATGGCCCAAGAGAGTGCCCGCCTGCGAATCGAGGTCGATGGCCAGACCCGAGCGCTCCACGAAGCTCGGATGGCGCTCGACCGAGCGCGTCGCGAACTCGAAGCTGCGCAGGTGCAGACGATCGAGCGGCTCACCAAGGCGGCCGAGTTTCGCGACGACGAAACAGCCGCGCACCTGCAGCGAATGAGTGAGTACTCCCGACTGCTCGCGCGCAAGGTCGGCCTCGACGACTACACCTCCGAGATGATCCGGACGGCGAGTCCCATGCATGACGTGGGCAAGATCGGCATCCCGGACAGCATCCTCCTCAAGCCCGGCCGGCTCACGCCCGACGAGTACGAGGTGATGAAGAAGCACGCGGAGATCGGCTACCGCATTCTCGGCGACTCCGACTCCAAGCTGCTCCAGCTCGCCGCCTCGATCGCCTACACGCACCACGAGAAATACAACGGCACCGGCTACCCGCGCGGTCTCAAGGGCGACGGCATTCCGATCGAGGGTCGCATCGTGGCCGTCGCCGATGTGTTCGATGCCCTGACGAGCGAGCGCCCCTACAAAAA
>CAYGTG010000430.1:0-6894 GCA_964352485.1 uncultured Nannocystaceae bacterium
GCGCTGGGTTGCGATAGTCGGGACGAGGGCATCGACATCGTCTTGCGCCGCGCGGCCCAGAAACTCGTCGACCTCGGCATCCTGCGGACCTTCGACAACGGCAAGGACGAGACCCTCGCCATCGAGCCCTCGGCCCTGTTCGCCACCGGTCTCACCGGCGTCGTCCACTGTCCCACCTGCGGCACCGAGTCTCTCCTCTCCGCCGACGCCGCCCTACGTTGGCCCGGCCAGGCGTGCACTACCTTCCGCTGCCGCGGCACCATCGCTGCCGGCCGGACCGAGACCCAGGCCCCGGTCGCCGACTACTACCGACAGCTCTACCGCTCCGGCCGTATCGAGCGGATCTACGCCGCCGAGCACACCGGCTTGCTCAACCGGGACGACCGCGAAGAGGTCGAGCGCCGCTTCAAGGCCGACCCCGGCGCCCGGTGGCCCGACGCACCCAACCTGCTCACCTGCACGCCCACCCTCGAGATGGGCATCGACATCGGCGACCTCTCCAGCGTCATGCTGTGCTCCGTCCCGCCCATGGCCGCCAACTATCTTCAGCGAGTCGGCCGGGCAGGGCGCAAGACCGGCAACGCGCTGGTCCTCACCGTCGCCAACGCCAGGCCCCACGACCAGTACTTCTACGCCGAGCCCCGCGAGATGATGGCCGGCCAGGTCTCCCCGCCCGGGTGCTTTCTCGACGCCCCCGAGATGCTCATGCGGCAGATGACCGCCTACGCCATGGATCGTTGGGCCCTCGAGGAGACCGACACCCTCAACCAGATCCCGAACAAGACCTCGCTCGTCCTGGGCAAGGGCGGCGAGGAGCGCTGGCCCGGCTGCTTCTACCGCTACTACGACATTCACCGCGACGCCCTCACAGAGCGCTTCCTTGCCCTGTTCGCCGACAACCTCAGCCCCGACAACCGCGAGAAGCTGCTCGACTTCGCTGCGAACGGCGGCCCCGCTCTGACCGTGCAGAAGGCCTTTGAGGCCGTCCGCGCCGAGCGGGAGCAGCTCGACAAGCAGATCAAGGGCGTCAAGGCGCGCCTCGAGCAGATCGAGCTCGACCCCAGCCTCGCCGAGGGCGAGTCCAACGACCCCGCCGAACGCATGGCCCAGGAGCGCGAGAACCTGCTCGACGCCAAGCGCAGCCTCGTCCGTCTCAAGTCCGACCTCTCCACCAAGTATCCGCTGGCTGTCCTCACCGACGCCGGTTCCTTGCCCAACTACGCCTTCCCCGAAACCGGCGTCACCCTCAAGTCGATCCTCCGCGGTCTGCCCAAGCCCGACACTGACGACAAGGCCCCCAAGAAGGGCCGGAAGAAGGTCGGCAAGCAGGCCGCCGAGTACATGCGACCCGCCAGCGCCGCCCTGCGCGAGTTTGCGCCCTTCAACACCTTCTACGCCGACGGCCACAAGGTCCGCGTCACCCAGATCGATCTGGGCACCGCCAGTCAGCCGCTCACCGAGACGTGGCGCTTCTGCCCCTCGTGCGACTACACCGAACGTACCGCGCCCGAGGCCGAGCCTAGCTCTACCTGCCCTCGGTGTGAGCACGCCGGTTGGGGCGACCAGGGTCAGCGGCAAACGTTGGTGCACTTCCGCCGGGCCCTGTCGGTCATGAACCTGCTCGATGCCGCCACCGACGACACCAGCGAGGACCGCGAGATCCAGCAGTACCGAACCCAAGAGTTCATCGACGTCGACCCGGCGGAGCACGGCCGGGGCGCGTGGCTGGTCGACACCGAAAAGACCACCTTCGGCTTCGAGCTTCTCACCGGCCTCACCATCCGCGAGGTCAACTTCGGCGTCGCGGGCGTTGCGGGGCTGGCCTTCTCCGTGGGTGGCGAATCCCAGGTACAGCAGGGCTTCCTGGTGTGCCGCCACTGCGGCCGCGTCCAAAAGTACCGGACCGGCAAGTCCGAGCACGCCGTGTACTGCAAGGTGCGCCAGGGCAAGGCCAAGGAGAAGCTCGACGACGTCTACCTGTATCGGGAGATGCGCTCCGAGGCCCTTCGGATCCTGCTGCCGTTCTCCGACAGCGCCGAACTCAAGGTGTCGCTGCCCAGCTTCAAGGCCGCGCTACATCTCGGCCTGCGCAAGCACTTCCAAGGGAGCCCGATGCACCTGAAGATCACCCAGTCCAGCGAGCCGCTCGACGGATCGGGGCAGGGGCGGCGTCGCTTCCTGTTGCTCTACGACGCTGTCCCCGGTGGCACCGGATATGTTGCCGACCTCTACCGCGGCAAGCGGCTCTTCGAGGTCATGAAGCACGCCCTGGCGGCGATGCAGACCTGCCGTTGCCGACAGCGCGGCAAAGACGGCTGCTATCGCTGCGTATACGCGTATCAGGACCAGTCGGAGATCCCGCTGATCTCCCGAACTCGGGCCGAGACCCTGTTTGCCCGGGTGCTCGAGGCCAAGGACGACGCGAGCACGATCGAGACGCTCTCGACCGTCAGCATGGACAGCGTGCTGGAGAGTGAGCTGGAGGAGCGGTTCGTCCAGGCGCTGGGCAAGTGGGTCGATGACCAGCCCGAGTGGAGCTGGGAGGCCGAGGTCCCCTACGACAAGGGGATGTGCTGGCGCATCGTCACCCCCGATCGGACCTGGCGGCTGGAGCCGCAGGTCGTCGTGGGAAAGAAGGAGGGCGTCGCGCTGTCCTCGCGACCGGACTTCGTCCTGCGTTGCGTGACCGACGACGCGATCCTCCCGGTTGCCATCTTCTGCGACGGGTTCCGCTACCACGCGCGGCCCTTCGAAGAATCCGGAGGGATCGAAGACGACATCCACAAGCGACAGTCGCTGCTCGACTCGGAGAACTTCTGGGTGTGGACGGTGACATGGAAGGACGTCGTTGGACCCGAACAGGCCATCTCAGAGGACGTCCCGACGGTGTTCTCGAAGATCAACGCTGCGCAGCAGGGCAAGGCCGCGGAGGCGATCGGCGGCGCGATCCCCGACGTCGAGACCCTGTCTTGTCTCGATCAGCTCTACGCATTCATTCGGACGCCCGATGCCGCCCATTGGAAGAACGCGGCGCTCTCGACCATGTTCGGCCTGCTCGCACTTCGTCCCGCCCTTGACGTGGCCGGACTGCAGGTGGTGCGGTCGCGCCTCGAGGAGTCCCTCGAGCACGGACCCGTGCCTGCCCTCGAACCTACGACCGAGAAGGCGGCGCTGTTGGGCGCATACCGCCATCGAGACTGGGTCGAGCTGCTCGGCACGATCGACTTCATCTCGGCGGCGACTCGTCGCTTCGGCAACATCCAGCCCCTGTTGCGCCTCTTCGACGAGGGCGCTGTTCGCAAGGATCCCGAGTTCGAGGCCAGCTGGCGCGCGTTCTTCCAAGCGTGGAACCTTCTGCAGTTCCATCGTGGGGCCACCGAAGTGGTGTCGAGCGAGTGGCTGGTCGCTCAGGGGGCGGGAGAGCGTCCTCCTGCGGAAGACTTCATGCAGACACCGACGCAGCGCCGGAGGACCCGGGACGTTCCGGCTGTCTCGGACGAAGATCCGTTGCCGCTCGCGTTCCAGAGCCTGCGGGAGGACTTCCCCGAGGCCAAGGCGTTGATCGAGCTGCTTCATGCGCGAGACCTCCCGGCCCCCGAAGAGTTCGAAGGGTTCGGAAGCTCGACGATCGAGGTCGAGGCCCTGGTCGCTTGGCCCGACCAAAGAATCGCGGTCTGCGATGAAATTGGCGACGATGACCGGCGCGCGTGGACCCAGCACGGTTGGCGCGCATTCTTGGTCGAAGACGTGACCGCGATTGTCGACGCCGTGGCGTCGGCCCTCACACAGGAAGGTAAAGACTGATGCCCCAAGTTGCTCTTTCAGCCGATTTCCTCAAAGCGTTCGCCAAGATTCCGCGCAACCAGCAGAAAAAGGTCCGCGCCTTCCTCGACAAGTTCCGCGCCGATCCCTCCGCCGCAGCGATCAACTACGAGCCGATCGCGACGATGCGGGATGACAAGGTCCGCACGGTTCGGATCGACAAAGCCTATCGCGGTGTTGTGATCCACCCGCCCAAGGGCGACGTCTACCTGATGGTCTGGGTCGATCACCACGACGAGGCCATGGACTGGGCCCGCAACAAGATGTTCGAGGTCAACCCGGTCACCGGATCGTTCCAGGTTTGGGAGACGCTGGAGGGGCAGGAGGGGCCCGCCGACGCGCCCGAAGCCAAGCCGCTGTCTGTCGTCGACACGGACGTCGTCGGAGAGGGGTTTCTGTTCGCGGGCCGCCACAACGACACGCTCTTGCTCTTTGGCGTGCCCGAGCCCCTGCTGCCGGCCGTCCGCACCTTGCGGACCGAGGCCGACCTCGACGGCCTCGCGCAGTATCTGCCCGACGAGGCCACCGACGCGCTGTATCTGCTCGCCGCCGGGTACTCCGTCGATGAGACGCTCGACGAGCTCGACCGCCTGACCACCACCGGCGACAAGGATGTCCCCGACGAAGTCGACGTCACCGACTTTGTGACCGCCCTGGAGCGTCCCGAGTCCAAGCGCGCGTTCAAGATCGTCGAGGACGACCACGAACTCAGCGACGTCCTCAACGCCCAGCTACACGTCTGGCGGGTCTTCCTTCACCCGAGCCAGGACAAGCTCGTCCGCATCCAGGCCAAGGGACCCACCCGGGTTCTGGGTGGGGCAGGGACCGGCAAGACCGTCGTCGCGATGCACCGAGCGCGCTACCTCGCGACCAAGGTCTTCACCGACAAGACCGACCGGATCCTGTTCACCACCTTCACCAAGAACCTTGCCAAAGACATCTCCAGCCAGCTCGAGCAACTGTGCGGCCCCGAGTTCGAGCGCATCGAGGTCGTCAACCTCAACGCCTGGGCCTCCGACTTCCTCAAGGCCCAAGGGCTCAAGTTCCAGACCCTTCCGCCGGACAAGGCGCGCCGGGTCTGGGCCGAGGTCTACGCTGAGGCCGGTGACGACGACTTCCCGCTCGCCTTCTATCTCGAGGAGTGGCAGGAAGTCGTCCAGGCCCAAGATGTCGTCGACCTCGACGGCTATCTCAAAGCCCGCCGGGTCGGCCGAGGCACGCGGCTGTCACGGAAGCAGCGCAAGCAGGTGTGGGCGGTGATGGAGGCGTATCGGCGTCGGCTCGAGGATGAGAACAAGCTGGAGATCGACGACGTGATTCGGCATGCCCGGATCCGCATCGACCAGGAACCCGGTCTCGTGGGCTATCGGGCGGTCATCGCCGACGAGGTCCAGGACTTCAGCCCGTCGGACTTTCGTCTGCTGCGGGCGCTGGTCGCCGAGGGTGCGCACGACCTGTTCCTGGTCGGCGACGCGCACCAGCGGATCTACGGGCACAAGACCAGCATGAAGCGCTGCGGCATCAACGTCCTCGGCCGACGCTCTCGGCGGCTCAAGATCAACTACCGCACCACCGAGAAGATCCGAGACTGGGCCGTCGCAATCCTCGAGGGGCTCGAGGTTGATGACATGAACGAGGGCGTCGACAGTCTCAAGGGCTACCGTTCGCTGCGCCCCGGACTGGAGCCGGAGATCGCCCACTGGGACACACCCGACGAAGAGGCCGCGTTCATCGTCGACCGGATCCGCGGCTGGCTGGAGAACCGCGCTGCCGAGCATGTGTGTATCGCCGTTCGCAGCCATGCTCTGATCGAGCAGCGTTACCTGCCGCTCCTGAAGCAGGCCGGGATTGCTGGGGTCGAGCTCAAGGGCGACGACGACGCGAGTATGCCGCCGGGGGTCCGCATCGCCACCATGCATCGCGTCAAGGGCCTTGAGTACCCATGCATGGTCCTCGCGGGCGTTCAGGCCGGCGAGATCGGCCGCGTGGACAACAAGGAGTTCGCCGACGGGGCCAGCCTAGACTCGTTCGTGAACAAGGAGCGCAGATTGTTGTACGTGGCTGCCACCCGCGCACGGGATGAGTTGGTGATCACCGGTTTTGGCGAGCGTTCGGGGCTCGTGCCGAAGTAGGCTTCTGGCTCGGAGGTCTCCCTAGTGACACCGGACGACCTGTCCGTGACCAACTCAATCGGTGGCCGTCCAGAGTCCTTCATGCGAACCTCCTCTCAGCATGCGAACTCTTAGGGTTCTTCTCGGCGGTGCTCTTCTCGCGACAGGCTGTGATACCGAGGTCCGAGACGCTCCGGGCACGAAGCCCCAGGTGGACACGGAGGCCACGCTGGGGAAGATCGAGCTGGAGAAGCGGAAGGCATATACGTCGGCCGCGAAGACCCAACGGGCTGCGATTGCGTCCTTCGCCGGCGACCACGATCTTTGCGCGGAACTCGGCGACGGATCTGTCGGGCCGACCCCGCCTCTGGAGATCGACTGTAATACGGCGCCGGACGGGAACTGCGTTCCCGTCTCGAGTCCCACGAATGCTTGGGAGTACCCCTCCGGGCTGTGGGAGCAGGGCGTTTGGCAGAAGATCGACTACCGCCTACGGGGCCCCACCCGCTATCACTTCGGGCTCTCTTGGAAAACGCAGCCTGACGGCTCTTGCGAGAATCGGGTGAAGATTCTGGGAGACCTCGATGCGGACGGCATCTACTCGACTTTCGAAGGGGTCTCGAAGCTGCCTGGGCCTGAGGAGTGGGGCGGGGAGATGAGCAGGGAGACCAATATCCTCGAGTAGCCCGAGGTCAGTAGGCCGCGAGCTCCTTCGCGAGTTCGAGGTTGAAGCCGTACTGCCGACGCAGGGTGCCCGCGATGAGAGGAGCCATGACGATGTCTCCCGAACACACAGGCCAGAACGAGCCCTTGCCAACCTCGCTGGTGTCCGTTGTGACGGCGCGCAAGTGGTGAATCATCGTCCCTATCTCCACCTCCCAGGGCGTCCCCTTCGCAAGATTCACAAGCGCCCGCTTTCCCCCGCCCCACTCCTCAGGCCCAGGCAGCTTCGAGACCCCTT
>CAYGTG010000431.1:0-6893 GCA_964352485.1 uncultured Nannocystaceae bacterium
GGGTCTGGCTGTGGGTCTGGCTGTGGATCGGACTCGGCTTTGAAGGCCGGGTCCGGGTCCGGGTCCGGCTCTGGCTCTGGTGCGACAGGGTCCGCCGGGACCGGAAGCTCGACGAGCTCGATGGTGGTGACCTCGAGCGGGGAGACCGGCTTTGGATCCACATGGACCTCGAGACTGCCCAAACCGAGGAATGCCACGGCGTGGGCCAGCAGGGTCGCAGCGCCCGCCGCCGCTTTCATGGCACCTCGAACTCGAGGACCAGCAGGCCAGGGACGTCCCCGTCGCGCGCGTGGTCGCGAGCATCGAACGCGTACAGCGTACCCCCGGACTCCGCAAGGGACTCGGTGCCCCGCAGCGCGGTCGTCTCGAAGTTCACCGCCGCCGCATCACAGGCGGAGAAGAGCTCGGCGTACACCCGATACCGCCCCGGCGCCGGCGGAACTTGCCACACCACGTTCTCACGGTTGCGCAGGTCCAACGCGCACTGCTGGTTGGAGTCGTAGTCGTGGTAGCCACCCAGCGTTGCCCCGTCGGGCGGGGGCTGCACGCCAGGGGTGGGCTCGAACTCGTTGATGTTCTTTGCCCCCACGATAACGCCCGAGGGCAACTCGACGTGGAGATCCAGGTCGACCGGGGCATCCAAACCCAAAGATACGAGAAGCTCGGCGGGAGGAACATCCGACTGAAGCTCGAACGTCGCGGTCGTGATCGCGCCGGCGCGTCCGGCTTCGTCGACTGCCTGAAGTTCGACCTCGAGCGTGTCCGTCGCGATCGCGTGGGAGAACTCGAGCTCGGTTCCAAACAGCAGCTCGTCGGCGATCACAAAGTCGAACCCCGAGGGCGCAACTTGCCAGTGGTCGTCGTCGCCGACGCCGTGCACCAGCAGGGAGACGCCGCCGGAGCCAAGACGCCCCCCAAGCTGTACGGTGCCTTCTCCGCGGCGCACCCCGATCTGCGGGGTCAGCAGCTGAGACACCGAGGGACCTCCGTCTTGCGGCCGAAGGGACCCGCGCTGAAGCTGAGCGTCGCGTACACGCAGCTGCAGGTCGAGCCCCATGCCGGGGAGGGACGGGCTGTCCTCGCAGGAGAGCGCGAGGGCGCAAAGCACCGCAGCACCCCGGCGCATCAGAACGCGACCTCCGCCCGAATCCTGAACGTGTCGTTGTCGAGCTTCGCGGGGCGGCCGTTCGCATCTCGGCCCAGGTCGTTGTCGAGCTGCCATTCGTACTCCACGAGCAAGCGGGCTCGAATGCGATCGTCGTGCCGGAGGTATCCCGAGACCCCCGAGGACAACGTCCGAAAGTGCTGACGGGTGATGACCACCGTCCCGTCGTAGGGCTCCAACGCGTCGAGGTTGGGCCGATACTCGTCGTATCGCAGACCGACACCGGCGTGCCGAGTGAGGGACTGAACAAAGCCCGCGTACCACCCGATGCCTCGCTGGTCGCGTCCGAGCAATACGGGGTCGGCGACGGCGATGCCTCGGTCGACGTTTTGGAGCACCGCGAACTCTCCGTACAGAAGAAGGGGCCCGAGCTTGGGGATGTCGCTTCGGAACTGCACGTCGGTGCCGATCGCCCAGCGCTCGAAGTTCTCCGAGGGACGTCCTGCGCTGCCGGGGATCGGGATCAACTCGGCGACCGCCACCCGTCCATCCTCGTTGAGGTCCGTCCACTCGAAGTCGTCCTTGGTGGGAGGTGTACCGGCTGAGAACCCGCGGCCGCGCAGGAACGAAAAGCCCATCGCGCCCTCGAGCCACGACAGCAGCGCCCCGCGCAGGTGCAGGCGTCCGACCACGTCCTTGCCGCGGTTGGGATCGCGGAACCCATATCCGGGTGCCAGGGAGGGCTGCCCATTGTAGATGCCGACCACCCAGTCCAGCGCCCACACGTGGCCCGAGAGCGACGCGCCGGCATCGAACACGCCGGGGACGAGAGCATTGGACACCAGCGTCCGCTCGCCAAAGAATCGCGCGCCGTCGGTTTCGCCGTACAGTTCGAACCCAAACGGCACCCGCAGCAGCCCGGCGGAGAGCTTCAGCCAAGGGGGCGCGCCGTCGGGGGCGGGGAGCTGAGCGTGGACGTCGGCGGTCAGCGGGCGCACGGGACCTCCAGAACTGAAAAACTCGGCCATCCCGCGCACGCCAAAGTACTTCCAGTCGGCTTCCCCTCCAACCCGCGCATTGCGAAGCAGGAAGGCATCCTCGTTGAGCGGCTCGGATGACCCGTCGGAGAGCTGGTCCTCGGAGCGCTGCCGCAAGAGCATGTCGACCTGCACCAAGCCGAAGAGGCGAGCGTGCGGCTTCCACGTCTTGGGCGCGTCGGGCGTGGATGGGCTCGGGTCTTGAGGCTCCGGAGCGGCTCGTTTCGCGGTGGAGGCGGTGACCTCGGGCGAGGCCACCTTCGATGTCGCGCCGACCGCCTCGTCGACGGCCTCCGCCTCATCGACGGCCTCGGCCTCATCGACGGCCTCGGCCTCATCGACGGCCACCGCCTCATCGACGGCCACCGCCTCATCGACGGACTCGGCCTCATCGACGGACTCGGCCTCATCGACGGACTCGGCCTCATCGACGGCCTCGGCCTCATCGACGGTCTCGGCCTCATCGACGGACTCGGCCTCATCGACGGCCTCTGCTGGGGCCGCATGCGCTGCGGCAGAACGTCCGAGGACGAACGCCAATGCCAGCGGCTCGAGCCTGAAGCCGACGCTCATGGACGAGCAGGACGACGAGAAGGACGAGCGAGACGTCGGGTTGGGTTTCGCCACCGGATGCTAGGGAAGGTCCGACGGTCCGGGGGCCCCTGGATGGGTCGGAACCTTCTGGACCACTTCGACATCCGCTTCGGGCGGGGCGTTGAACAGCGCCGCTTGCTCCGGTTGAGCGCCGACGGGATCGCAGGCTTCGCCGCTGCCGTCATCGGTATCACCATCGGTGTCGCCGCTGGTGTCTTGGGGCTCGGAGTCGTCACAGCCGGCCAACACCAATGTGAGGCCGAGCAGGCACGCGTGAAAAGTCGTTCGGGTCATGATCACGTCTCGTCTCAGGCGGGTTCGCAGTATCCAAAGCGGCACTCGCCACCATCGGCGCATGTGTCGCCATCCGCACAGGGCTCGCAGCCACTGTCGATGCCGTTCTCCTCGAGGAAAAAGCAGTCACAGGGTGCGGGGTGCTGGTAGGACGCGATGGGTCCTCCGTCGACCTCTCGGGCCACGTGCATGGCGCAGCTGGGCACGTTGCCTACGCCGATGACCGCCTCGGCAACACCCACCCCGTCGATCTCGACGGTGCCGGTCATCAGGTCGACCAGGAGCTGGGCGCGAGCCGCCGCCTCGGCGCCGTTGTCAGAGGTCGTGTTTCCGTTCGCGTCGGTCCGAAGTATGAACCGCAGGTTGGTCCAGATGGGGTAGTGCCCGTCGCGGACGTTTCGCTTGTCGCGCGAGGTCGACGTGGAGTCGGGGAACAGAGCTCCCAGGCAGCCATTAAAAGGTTCGAAGGCGAGAACTCGCATGTTGTCCGCGGCGGCCTCCCACTTGCTGCTGTTGAGGATGCCGATCACGCGCTCCGCATTGCCGGTGGTGTTCTCGGCGATGACCGCGTCACGGACGTCGCTGGATCCAGCGTGGTCTCGCAGTGATCCGTTCCACATCGTGCCGGCGATGCCCGTGTTGGCGCCGATGGTGAGCTGGGTGCTGGAGCCCGGGTTTCGAACGAGCACGAAGTTGGGGTCGGTCCACGGTTCAACCTGGCGACCTTCTTCGCCCCCAAACTTCAGGACATAGTAAGCCTCGGTCGCGGTGATGGCGGTTTGCGTGGAGTTGCGCGGAACCACGAATCCCAGCGTCTCGACGTAGCTGGGGACCTCGAGTAGCTCGTCGGGAGGTGCGTCTCCACCCAGGCATGTGGCGCCGCCGACGTCCATCGCCGAGAGGTCCGAGCGAATCTCCACGTCGGTTGGCATGTTGCAGGAGCCCTGGGCGCCCTCTGCCGTGTAATAGATCGCGGTCCCAGAAACGGGCGTCTGCTCGCGGTGCACGTCGTAGCTGATGCACGACGAGAGCGGGAAGTGAACGACCGTCATCGCGTCATCGCCCATGACGTCGGGGTCGGCCAACGCTGGCGAGAGTTCGGCGAGAACCGACTCCAGGAGCGTGGTGGCGGGAAAGTACAGGGGGTTCGGCAGCGAGGTGCAGTCGACGGGGGCGCCTCCGGACTGGGGGTCCGAGGGCGTTCCGAGGCCAGCTGCCGCGGCAAAGAGAATCGCGGTGAACATGCAGAGTCCTTCGAGCCGTGCGTCTACCGGGCGCCGCTACGGACCTCAAGACGTGGCCGAGGATCGATGCCGAGCACGGTGTGCGCGCGTCGAATCGAAGCGGTCAATGCGGGAGGCGTGCTGTATCGAGATCTGCCATGTCCTGCGCGGCGAGTCCGGCTCCTGTAGGCTCCGCGGCGATGCGACGTCGCGAACTCCTGCGTAGCCTCGTTGCGGCGCCATGCCTGCTCGCGGGCTGCGGCAAGGGGTCCACGGCACTTCGGTTCTCGGGCATTCCCGACGGCGACAAAGAAGCCCTCAAGGACGGGTACGCCGCAGTGGCCCGGTACTTGTCCTCGGCGCTCGAGGTCCCCGTCAACCCGGTGCATGTGCCGGACTACACGGCCGCCGTGACGTCGTTGGCGTCGGGGGGAATCGACTTTGCCTGGCTTGGGGGCGTGACGACCGTGCAAGCGGAGCAGCGGACGCCCGGTGGAGTGCACTTTGTCGCGGCCCGTGAGAGCGACCTTCACTTCAAGAGCTACGTCGTGGCCAATGCTCAGGTCGCCGCGGCGGCCGGCCTTCGTCCGGTTTCAGCCCGTCAAGCGGGAACCCTCGCCGACCTCGCGTCCCTGGAGGGCGCCATGAAAGGGAAGCGATTCAGCTTCGGCTCGAAGAGCTCGACCTCTGGCCACGTGATGCCGCGGTCGTTCTTGTCGGACCCGGCGGTCGGTATCGATCCCGAGACGCACTTCCTCGGGGGTCCGGTCTACCAGCGCCAAGGTGGACATGCGGCCACGCTTCGGGCGGTGGCATCGGGGGCCGTAGACTTTGGCGTGCTCAACTTCGCGAGCTGGGAGCGTGCCGAGGCAGAGCTTCAGGCCCAGGCGCCCGTGGTCGCGGTGACGCCGGAGTATGTCGACTACTGCCTGGTCGCCCGCGGCTCGATGCCGGTGGCTCAGATCGACGCGCTGCGGACGGCGTTCGTCGGGCTCGACCCCGAGGTGCCCGAGCAGGCGGCGGTGCTGGAGGCTTTTGCGGCGAAGAAATTTGTGTCGGTCGAGGCGAACGCATGGGACAGCATTCGGGCCGTGTTGGCCCAGCTCGAGTCGCAGGGCGCGCTGCGGTGAGCGGAGCGGTCGAGCTGGATCGGG
Organism: uncultured Nannocystaceae bacterium; assembly: GCA_964352485.1. Classification (GTDB taxonomy): domain Bacteria; phylum Myxococcota_A; class Polyangia; order Nannocystales; family Nannocystaceae; genus CAJXVA01. Next base: position 5,408 of record CAYGTG010000431.1, read on the forward strand.
CCTCGGTGCGCTACCCCGACGGGCGTGGTGTCGAGAACCTGACCGGTCGGCTGGATGCGGGGCGCACCGTCGCGCTGGTCGGCCCGTCGGGCGCGGGGAAGAGCACGCTGCTCCAACTCATCGCCGGGGCGATCGCGCCAGACTCCGGGAGCGTGCGGGCGTTGGGGCAATCCGTCGCCGGGCTCACGGGTGCGAAATACCGAGCCGCATGCGACCGAGTGGGGTTGTTGGAACAGGGCGACGAACTCGCGCCCGGGCTCAGCGTGCTGCACAACGTCTTCGCCGGTCGCCTGGGCCGATGGTCGGCGGTTCGAGCGCTTCGAAACCGAGTGTGGCCGCGCGCCGATGATCGTCGCGAAGTTGAAGCCGCCCTGGCTTCGGCCGAACTCGCCGACCGCATCGATGCCGATCCATCCGAGCTCTCGGGGGGAGAGCGGCGCCGCGTCGCGCTGGCTCGGCTGGCATTTCAAGCTCCGGCGCTGTGGCTTGCGGACGAGCCGACCACGGGTCTGGATATCCGACTTCGGGCCGACATGATGGCGCTTTTGTTGAGCCTGGTCCGCGATGCCAACGCCACCGCGGTGGTGGCGTTGCATGACCTCGATTTGCTGGGGTGCGACTTCGACGAGGTTTGGGGTCTACGCGGCGGTGAGCTGAGGTTTGCACGGGCGGCCGAGGCCGTCTCCAAAGACGACCTGGAGTCGTTGTTTGGGAGCGTGGGGTGAAGCGGCAGGCGATCGTCCTCGTCACGATCGTGATCGCGACGCTTGGCACCCTGCTCTCGCTCGACTTTGGTGCCGTGAACGCTCACGGCGCTCTCGATGCGGTTCGCTCGCTTCTCACCGGGTTCGGCCGTCCGGACCTGGGCGCGCAGACCCTGGTCCGGGTGCTCAGGCTCGCGGCTCAGACGATGGCGGTGGCGGTCGTGGGAACCGCGTTGGGGGCCGCGCTGGGTCTGCTGCTGGCGATTCTTGGGGCCACGGCGAGCGTGCATGGGCACCACGGCCGTACACGAAGGGCCCTGGCGGAGCTGCTGCGCCTTGGACTCGACGGCTTGCGAGCGATCCCCGACTTCGCGTGGGCGTTGGCATTGCTCGTGGTGCTGGGGCCCGGTCCGCTCACCGGCGCGTTGGCCATCGCGGTGTCTGTCACGGGCATCTTGGGTCGTGCGTTCGGCCAGCTCCTGGAGTCCGTACCCGCGGCGCGAGTCCGCGGGATTGAGCGGCTCTGTGGCTCTGCCTTGGCGGCGGTCCTGTATGGCCGGCTTCCACACGTTGCATCCGCCGCATGGTCGTACGGATTGGCGCGGCTGGAGTGCTCGATCCGCAACGCGTCGGTGATTGGGATCGTCGGTGGTGGTGGCCTGGGTGCGGAGCTTTTCGAAGAGCTCGGGTACGGGCGCATGGACCGAGTGGCCACGCTGCTGCTCGCGCTGGTCGCCCTCACGGCCGGCGCGCACCTGGGCTCGGCGGCGCTGCGTCGTCGG
>CAYGTG010000432.1:0-6889 GCA_964352485.1 uncultured Nannocystaceae bacterium
AGGAGCGAAAAAGACGAGTGAGACGTCGTGTCGGGTTTCTCAACAGGCTGCTAGCCCTCAATCAAGCGCTGTTTTCGAAAACCTGTGTAATCAAGGGCTAGTAGGCGCCGTCAGGTGCCCGTTTCGGGTGAAACGAAGGGCGACTTGTCGGCCGCAGTGAGGGGCCTTTTCGAAAGGCCCCTATCAAGACTGGCGCGACGGCCTCAATCAAGCAGCGCTTGATTGAGGGCTAGAGACCCTGGCGCGCCTTCTGCTCGGCGACGCCACGCTCGAGGCGACGAATCGCGATGGCCATCGCCAGTGCGCACGCACCGATGAACAGCCACAGCAGCACGAACGACACGATTCCCCACACCTGCAACATCGAGAGAAGGTTGTAGCACAGGCTGCTACCCTCGGCGGCCGCTCATGCCTCAAGCCCACAGCCGGTCCACCTCCGCCCTCGCCCAGGCCGTCGCCGCCGTGCTCCACCCCGTGCTGCCAGCCGAAGCCGGTCTGAGCCAGGACGACGTCGCGGGCATACTCGCGCAACCTCCGGACAAGAAGATGGGTGACCTCGCCTTCGGATGTTTCCGCCTCGCGAAGGCACTCCGAAACGCGCCGCCGAAGATCGCGATCGAACTCTGCGAAAAGGTCCCCACCGGCGGCATCATCTCCGCGGTCAGTCCGGCGGGCCCCTACTTGAACTTCACGCTCGACGTCGGGTCCATGGCGACGACCGTGCTCCCCGACCTCGCCGTCGGCCTCGGCGAGCCCGTGGTGACCCTCAGCGAGAAGGTCATGGTGGAGTACAGCCAACCCAACACGCACAAGGCGTTTCACGTGGGGCACATGCGCAATGTGTCGCTGGGCGACGCGCTGGTTCGACTGCTGCGTGCGCACGGCCATGAAGTCGTCGCGGCAAACTACCTGGGCGACGTTGGAGCGCACATTGCCAAGTGTCTGTGGTGGTTCCTCGACGTGCTCAGTGAGGCCGAGCGACAGCCCCCGGCGGAGGCCAAGGGTGAGTGGCTTGGCGAGCTGTATGCCAAGGCCAACAACCAGCTCTCCGAGTGGGCAGAGGCGGCCAAGGCTGGAGATGCCGACGCACTCTCAAAGCTCGACGCCGCCAAGGCTCGCACCACGGAAATCCTGCTCAAGCTCGAGGCCCGCGACCCCGAACTCATCGCGGTTTGGGAGAAGACCCGGCAGTGGTCCCTTGAAGAATTCGACGAGATCTACGCCTGGTCCAAGGTCGTCTTCGACCGGGTCTTCTACGAGAGCGAGGTCGATGAGCCAGGGCTGAAGCTCGTGCAGGAGTACCTGGACAAGGGCGTGTTCGTGGAAAGCGAGGGGGCGATCGGCATCTTCAACGAGGAGATCAAGCACATGCCCTTCTTCATGCTCCGCAAGGGCGACGGCACGAGCCTGTACGCGACGAAAGACCTCGCGCTCGCTAACCTCAAGTTCAAGGACTTCGCAATCGACCGCTCGATCTACGTCGTCGACATGCGGCAGAGCGATCACTTCAAGCACGTCTTCCTCACGTTGAAGAAGATGGGTTTCGAGCAGGCCGACAAGTGCCATCACGTCCCGTACGAGATGGTCGAGCTGCCCGAGGGAGCGATGTCCACCCGCAACGGCACGGTCATCTTGTTCCGCGCCCTGCGGGAGCGAATGCTCGGGCATCTGCAGGATGCCTACCTGGGCAAGTATCGCGGCGAGTGGAGCGATGCGGAGATCGAAGAGACCGCGCACGCGCTTGCGCTGGGTGCGATCAAGTACGGGATGCTCAACCGCGACGTGAACCAGAAGATCGTCTTCGACCTCGAGGCGTGGATGAACCTCGAGGGCAACACGGGGCCGTACATCCAGTTCGCCGCGTCTCGACTGGGCTCCATCCTTCGCAAGGCGAAGACCGCGGGAAAAACCCTCGACGTCGATCTCTTGAGCTCCCCCGAGGCGCTCGCACTGGCCGGTACCGCCCTCGAGCAGTCCGAAGAACGAGAGCTCATCTCGGCACTCGATGGCCTTCAGACAGCGGTCTACGCCGCGGCTGAAGCCTTGAAACCCTCGGTGTTGTGCACCTACCTCCACAACCTCGCCAAGGCCGTTCATCGCTTCTCCACCAGCAAACAGTGCAAGGTCATCGACCAAGAAGGCGACCGCCTTCAGGGCCGCCTGCTGCTGGTCACCGCAGCGAATGAGGCCCTGCGCTGGGGCCTGTGGCAGCTGGGCATCCCCTCGCCGCAGCGCATGTGACGATCACCGGCAGACGCCGAGATCCGGCAGACCCGGGGCGAGGTCCATCTCAGCGGTGCATTCGTACCCCGCCGTTGAGCACTGCTCATTGCCCTTCGTCGTGTCGCAATACTGGGTGCAACATCCGATGGGGCCGCTGCACTGGTCGAGAAACGTCGCCCGGTAGCACGCGAGGCCGATGTCGCAGAGCCGGTCCTCGGCGTTGTTGGCCACGAAGCAGTCGCCCTCGTTGTTCTCGAGCGGCGGGTCCTCGAGCATTTCGCAGGTGAAGTAGGCGGTGAACGGGGCCTCCATCAAGATCGCCCAGCTGCACTTCATCCCATCCGGACACGGCACGTTGTTCAGCGGGTTGCACTCGTGAATCTCGAGTTCGCAGGTGTCGGAGCAACCGTTTCCCCCGTCGCACTCTTCGTCCGGGTCGGTGGTGAAGTTTCCGCACAACTCCTCCCCGCCGGAACTGCTCGTCGAGGCGTCGCCGGTGCTCGTGGAGGACTCGCTGGTCGATGCGTCGGAGGTGTCCACGGTTTCAGACGCCGAGCTGCTGCTCGAGCTGGTGCTGGTGCTGGTGCCTGTACTCGTGTCGACGGGGCCCGTGGTGGGACCCGCGGTCGAAGGATCGATTTCCGAGCTCGTCCCGCCCGCACCGACGCATACACCGCCCAGACAGCTCAGACCCTGCTCACACTGCAGGTCGACGCACGCACAGCCCTCCATCCCCGGGTTGCAGTCGTTCTCCGAATTCGGGTCGGTAAAGCAGCCTGCTGCACCCATCCACGCGGAGAAGGCCACCGCCCAGATTCGGAATGCACACCCGGCACGCGTCAGCACGCCCCAGCGTACCATCTCGCCGCCACGCGTGAGGTCTCACCGCTTTTGCGGTTGCCGACACCGTGCTACCCCAGATCGGGATGGATGACGCTCGCACGCCAGTGATCGCGGCCGCCGTGCGCACCCCCATGGGTCGCGCCCGAGGACAGCTCGCTCCCGTCCGCCCCGATGACCTCGCGGCCCACGTGGTGCGCCACATCAGCGAGCATTTTTCTCCCGCGATGGAGCAGCTCGAGGACGTTTACTTTGGCGCCGCAAACCAGGCCGGGGAAGACAACCGCAATGTCGCCCGGATGGCGACGCTTCTGGCGGGCCTCCCGGTCGAAGTCCCTGGCGTCACGGTCAACCGTCTGTGCGGTTCTGGCATGGAGGCGATCCTCCAGGCCGCCAAGTCGATCCTGTGCGGTGAGGGCGAGGTCTACATCGCAGGTGGCGTCGAGAGCATGACCCGATCGCCGCTCGTGCTGCCCAAGTCCGACATGGCGTTTGGGCGCGGTGGTGAGCTGTTCGACACGCAGCTCGGCTGGCGGATGATCAACCCCCGCATGCAACAGCTCTACCCCGTCGAAGGTCTCGGCGTGACGGCCGAGAACGTCGCTGAGCGCTACGAGATCAGCCGCGAAGACCAAGACCAATGGGCTCTGCAGTCGCACCAGCGGGCCGCGCGTGCGCAAGACGAAGGCTGGTTCGCCAACGAGATCACCTCGATCGAGGTCCCGCAGGGTCGCAAGAAAGACCCCATCCGAGTCCTCGAGGACGAGGGGGTACGGCGCGATACCACCATGGAGAAACTGGCCAAGCTGCGTCCGGTCTTCAAAGAAGGCGGAACGGTCACGGCGGGAAATGCCTCGCCACTCAATGATGGTGCCTGCGCACTGCTCGTCACGTCGCTGGCCAAGGCAAAGACGCTCGGCCTCGACCCCATGGCGCGCATCGTCTCCTGGGGACATGCCGGCGTGCATCCTGGAGTGATGGGGATCGGCCCCGTCCCGGCATCGCGAAAGGCACTCGACCGCGCAGGTATCTCCAGCGCCGACATCGACGTGGCCGAGCTCAACGAGGCGTTCGCAAGCCAAGTCGTGGCCTCCATGCGCCGCCTTGGGCTCGACCCCGAGAAGGTCAACCCCGCCGGCGGTGCCATCGCCCTCGGGCATCCGCTGGGCTGCTCAGGTGCCCGAATCACCACGACGCTGGCGCACGGCTTGCTTCGCTCACGTGGCCGCTACGGGTTGGCCACGATGTGCATCGGTGTCGGTCAAGGCATCGCGGTCGTTCTCGAACGCCTCGCGTAGAAGACAGGAGCGCTTGACCCGATCGAGCGCCGCGCCTACCGTTTCGCAAATGAAACGCTTCGCTTGGATCTCCGCGGTTTGTCTGGCCCTGCCGCTCGCGGCGGGCTGCCCCTCGGACGAAGATGATTCGGCCGGGGACGAAGGAGCCAACACTCAGAGCAACACCACCGCGGTCTCGACCACGGACGAGCCGGCCACGACGGCCGAGGGCAGCAGCGGTGGGGGTGGCGAGAACCTGCAGTCCGCGTGGGGTGCCCCATGCACCGAGGACAGTGAATGTGTTGCGCTGCTCGGTGAGGGCGGCGTCTGCCTTGGCGAGGCGGTGATCTTCGAGCTGCCCGGCGGCTACTGCAGCAAGACTTGCACCCTGCCCGAAGGGAGCAAGTACTCGATCGACGATCCACAGTGCGACCCCGACGGCGGCATTGACTGCATCGGTCAAGCGCCCCTGTTCGAGGTCTGCGCCCCGCCGTGCACGAACAGCTCGCAGTGTGGTCGCGACCAGTACAGCTGTCGCAACTTTCCCCTCATCGCGGCGGAAGGCGACCCCACGTACTGCCTAATGCCGGACTGCTGCCAAGAGTCCTGCGACGCGTGCTGACCAAGCTCCTCGACGGTGCCATGGGCACCGAGCTTGCCCGGCGGGGCTTCGAACTCCGCGCCCCGCTGTGGGGGGCGCGCGCGATCGCTGACGCCCCAGAGATGGTCGTTGCGATTCACGCGGAGTATGCAGCCGCCGGCGCTGAGATCCTCGTGACCGCGAGCTTCGGCCTCGACGCCCAGCATGCCGCGCTCGCGGCGACATCCGTCGGGCTCGCGCGACAGGCCGGGCCCCACCTGCCGTGCGCCGGGTCCATCGGCCCTGCCGACCCCTCCCGCACCCTGGCCGAACGACGGGAGCACTACACGGCGTTGGGGAGCGCGCTGCAGGCCGCCGGCGCCACTGCAATGTTTGCCGAAACGCAGACTTCGCTCGCGGGCGCTCGTCTGGCCGCCGCGTGCCTTCGACCGCTGGGCCTCCCGGTCTGGGTCGCGCTCGCGTGCGGTGCGGACGGAAGAAGCCTCGCCGCTGACGCGCTGGATGCCCCCGTCGGAGCCGACGTGGTGTTCGTCGGCTGCACGGAACACGCCGGCCTCCTGCCCGCACTGCGCAGCCTCGCCCCGCACAATCCAGTCCTCGCCGTTCGCCCGAGCCTCGCCCTGACAACCGCGGACGGTTTTGATCCCGCGGGTGCGAGTGAGCCGGACGTGATCGAGGCCATCGTGCGCTGTCGGGAGCAGTTCGACTTGGCCTACGTCGGGGGCTGCTGCGGAACAACGCCGAAGTTCACGGCCGCGCTCGCGCAGGCCCTTCGCGAGTGACGAGCCTGGGCGACCGACCCAATCCTAACAAAGGAAACACGAGGCTTCGTCGGCGCTTCGATGACCGGCGTCAAGGGGTACACGGCAGCCTCTGCTGCGTCCGCGTAAACGCCTCCCCACTCGCACAAAAAAAGGACCGCCGGGCAAACGCCAGGCGGTCCTTTTTCGTGGAAGGTCGCTGCCTATGCCGAAGCCCCAACCGTGCTGTCGTCTGGGGTCAGCGCCGACGCAGCGGGTTCGAGTGCAGCATGCAGGACGTCGGTCATGTCGTGGGCGATGATGAACTCGAGGTCATCACGAACCGTGTCCGGCAGCTCGTCCAGGTCGCGCTCGTTCTTGGCCGGCAGGATCACCCGGCGAATCCCGGCCCGGTGCGCGGCGATAACCTTCTCCTTGATGCCCCCAACCGGTAGCACGCGACCCCGCAACGAAGCCTCTCCGGTCATTGCGGTATCCGGGCGGACGCGCCGACCCGTGAACAGCGAGGTGAGCGCAGTGAACATCGTGACGCCGGCACTGGGGCCATCCTTGGGTATCCCTCCAGCCGGAACGTGGATGTGGATGTCCTGTTCCGCGATCTCATCGGGATCGACCCCAAGCAGCTCAGCGTTGCTGCGCACGTAGCTCAGCGCCGCTTTCGCCGATTCGGTCATCACATCACCGAGCTGCCCGGTGATCTGAACTCCGCCCTTGCCCTTCATCTTGCTGGTCTCGATGAAGAGAATGTCCCCGCCGACAGAGGTGTAGGCCAGACCGGTCGCGACGCCGGGGATGGAGGTCCGCTCCGCGACATCGTTGAAGAAGCGAGCCTTGCCCAGGTACTTGCGGATCCGGGTCTCGTCGAGCGCGACCGACGGAGGCTTCGTCCCGCTGGAGCGGACCGATTCGAGCGCGAGCGCCCGACAAAGGCGGGTGATCTCGCGATTGAGTTGCCGGACCCCAGCCTCGCGGGTGTAGTCGCGAATGACCAGATTGAGAATCTCGTCGGAGAGCTCGAGGGAGGATGGTTCGAGCGCGTGGTCGGTCAGCTGCTTGGGCAGCAGGTGAGCCTTGGCGATCTCCTTCTTCTCTTCGGTGGTGTAGCCACCGAGCGAGACGATCTCCATTCGGTCCCGCAGCGGAGCCGAGAGCGGCTCGAGGCTGTTGGCGGTCGCGATGAAGAGCAC
>CAYGTG010000433.1:0-2219 GCA_964352485.1 uncultured Nannocystaceae bacterium
CCGGAGGCTTCGAGGACACCGGCGGCGAGAGCGGCGGCGAGAGCGGCTCGAGTACGACGGCGGTAGACCCACCCGAGGACTCCGTCGACCTCTCGGGCTGGACCGTGGTTCAGACCGGATCCGACCGGACCTTCGTGCTTCCAGCGGGCACCGTGTTGCCAGCGGGTGCAGTGCTCGTCGTCGGTCGCGACGCCAGTCGCGGTGCGTTCGAGCAGCACTGGGGCGAGCTCGAGGAGGACGTCTTGTACATCGACAGCGAGGGCAGCTTCCCCGCGATCAACGGCGACGAGACCTTCTCGGTCCGCGACACCTCGGACACGGTGCACGACGGCCCCACTCCGGCGCTCGAAAGCGGCCATGCCATGACCCGAACCGACGTGTCCACCGGAGGGTCCTGGACCTCCGCCGGGGAGGCCAGCGCCGTCCCTGGTGTTGGCCACGAGTTCTCGGGCACCTCGGGTGTGTTCATCACCGAGGTCAGCGACGCGTCTGGCTCGGGCGCGTTCATCTACGAGTTCGTCGAGCTGCAAGCCTGGCCGTAACACTGGCGCCGCCGAAGACTGGCGATAAACTCAAGAGGCGTGGAGCTCGTACTTCTTCTGCCGCTTCTGGCGCCGTTCGTCATCATCGGTCGGCTCGTGGACATGTGGAACACGTGGCGAGGCCACGAGCTCCCGACTCTGCTGGAGTCGGCGTCCGAAGCGGATTGGGAGCAAACGTGGGGGCGAATGCTCAGCTGCTCTCCGCCCGCGCTCCATCCAACGCATAAAACGTGACGGCTGCGGCAGAAGCCACGTTGAGCGAATCGACCTCGGGGTCCAGCGGGATCCGTACCCGCGCATCCGAGGCCTCGAGCCACGCTTCGGGCAACCCGGGTCCTTCCGATCCGAACGCCACGATTCGCGCACGCCGACCCTGAATCGCTCGAAGCGAAGTCGTCCCCCCAGGGGTCAGCGCCAGCAGCTCCGCCCCCAGCGCCTCGCGCAGCGCCAGCGTCTGCTCGAGCAGCCCGTCACACAGCGTCAGCGGCACGCTGAAGACGTGCCCGGCGGACGCACGAATGGCCTTGCGAGCGAAGGGATCCGCGGCGCTGGCATCGATCACCACGTGATCGACACCCAGGGCCCGCGCCGCCCGTAGCAATGCCCCGAGGTTCGCCGGGTCGGTAAACCCCACCGCCACCGCGACCACCGGGGCCTCGAGGGTGCGCAAGGACGCAGAATCGATGACCCCGGGGCCAGGAACCTGCACCGAAGCCAGAACCCCACGGTGAAAGGAAAAACCCAGCAGGGACGACAGAACGTCCTTGGGGGCGCACCACCAGCGGGCCGACGGAGGCACATGAGCACGAAGCCGCTCGACGTGGCTGGGCGTGCACAGGATCGCATCGACCCGCAAACCTGAAGCACACGCACGCACGGCCGGGATTGCGCCTTCGACCACCGCCAGTCCATCTCGCGCCCGACCGAGCACCCCGCAGAACGGGGACAGCCTCGGGTCGCTCAGATCGACCAGCGGCTCCGGCTCACGCGGTGCCATCGTCTCCGGAGCGGGCCTGAAAGTCCGCCACCGCGCGCCCGATCTCTCCGCACACGTCGTCGCGATGGGCCTTGGCTGCCACTTTGATCGCGTTGGCGATCGCCCGCGCCTCGCTGCGCCCGTGTGCCTTGAGCACAGGGCGGCTGAAGCCAAGCAGCGGTGCCCCGCCGTACTCGGAGTAGTCGGTGATGTCTTTGAGCTGTCGAAGACCCCGGGCCAGCAGCGTGAGCCCAACCTTCCACACCAGGTTTTGCTTGAACGCCCACTTGCTGACGCTCTTGAGCACCTCGCCGACGCCCTCCCCCATCTTGAGCGCCACGTTCCCCACGAGCCCTTCGCACACCACGACGTCGCAAACGCCCATCGGAATATCGTTACCTTCGATGTTGCCGATGAAGTTCAGCGAATCGTCTTCGCGAATCAAACGATGCGCCGTGGCCAGCACCTCGCCGCCCTTGGTCTCTTCGCGGCCCATGTTGAGCAGCCCGATCGAAGGCGAACTGACCTTGCTGATCCGCCCGGCGTAGGCATTCCCCATGTAGGCGAAGAACAACAGATCGGTCGCCGTACAACGCACCGTCGCTCCGACGTCGAGCATGAGCGCGAAGCGGTCCGGGTTGCCGCGACGCTCTTTGGTGGGGTAGACCGCCGCAAGCGCAGCTCGCTTGACGCCGTCGATC
>CAYGTG010000433.1:2229-6888 GCA_964352485.1 uncultured Nannocystaceae bacterium
CGGCAAGCACGATCGCCCCGGTGGACCCGGCCGAGACAAATGCCGATGCGTCCCCACTCGCCGCCGCCTGCATCGCGCGCGAAAGCGACGCGTCCGGCTTGGTGTCGAGGCCTTGGCGTGGCTTCTCGGTCTGCCCGATGACCTCCATTGCAGGGAGAACCTCGATGCGTTTGGGGTCGTGCTCGTGGCTGTCGAGCCCGCGCGCGATCGCATCCGGGTCACCCACGAGGAGCATGTCGATGGAAGTGTCCTTGGAGACCGCAGCGGCAGCCTCCATCGTGACCGCGGCTCCGTGGTCCCCTCCCATCACATCGAGCGCGACCCGAGTCTGTGTCATCGCACGGAGTGTACCGCTGCTCGGGGCCGCCCGACCAAGTCGCGAACCCCTAACGCAGGTGGCGTACGACCGGGTTGCGAGCGAGTGGTTTCGAGGAACGCGGCGACTGAGTACTCTGGAGCCATGCGGATGCCGTGGGTGTGGGTAGGGTTGTGGGCCGCTGCGGTCGGGTTTCCCTGCGGGCAGGCCAACGCGGCCGAAACCACGCTCGTGCTCGACGGCGACGTACCCGAGGACGGTCTGTACTTCACGGTGCCCTTCGAAGTCCCCCCGGGCACCCTCGAGATCGAGATCCGGCATAGCGACCTCTCCGACGACAACATCCTCGACTGGGGGCTGCTCTCCCCCGACGGCTTCGTCGGTTGGGGAGGCGGCAACGAAGAAGACGTCCTCGTCGGACAGACCTATGCCTCGCGGAGCTATGCCGCCGGACCTATCGCGGCGGGGCAATGGCAGGTGCTCGTGGGGAAGGCACGCATCGACGAAACGCCGGCCAGCTTCGCCCTGGAAGTCACGCTGCGCGACAAGGTCACCGGGACTTCGCAAGCTCGCTCCGAGTATGCCGATGCGACGCTGTCCGATCAGCCCGGATGGTTTGCGGGCGATATGCATGTGCACTCGGACGAGAGCGGTGACGCTCGGCCTCCATTGACCGAGATCGGGACGTTCGCCAGGGAACGCGGGCTCGACTTCGTCGTCATCAGCGACCACAACGTTCACACGGCGCTCGACTTCTTCGAGGACGCGCAGGCGGAGCATCCCGAGCTGCTCTTCGTTCCCGGGGTCGAGTTCACAACCTATGCCGGACACGCCAACGGCATCGGCGCGACCTCTTGGGTCGACTTCCGCGTTGGCGACACGACGAGCATCGAGGCCGCTGCTCAAGCCTTTCACGACCAGGGAGCCTTGTTCGCGGTCAACCACCCGGTCTTGGAACTGGGACAGCTTTGCATCGGGTGCGCGTGGGAACACGACCTCGATCCGGGCCTGATCCACGCGGTCGAGCTGACCAACGGAGGTGGGCTTCAGCCGTTTGGCTGGACGTTCATCGACGAAGCGATGGCCTACTGGGATGACCTGTGTTCGCAGGGGTTCCACGTCGCGCCCATCGGCGGCAGCGATGACCACAAAGCTGGCGTCGACCTCAACATGTTCCAGAGCCCCATTGGCGACGGGACGACGATGGTGTGGGCGGAATCGTTGTCCGCACAGGCGATTGTCGAAGGGATTCGTCAGGGGCGAACCGTGGTCAAGCTGCAGGGGCCCGACGACCCGATGGTCGACTTCGACGCCGCCGGGCGACAGGGGGACACCGTCCGAGGCGAGAGCATCGAGCTCCGGGCAGAGATCACGGGCGCGAGCGGCCAAACCGCCCGACTCGTGGTCGACGGCGAGCCGCAGACTCCATTCGCGGTGGAGGGCGATCCGTTCGAACGCACGTGGGACGTCGACGCCCCCGCTTCCGGCCAGCAACGCTACCGGGTCGAGGTGCTCGTGGACGGTTCGCTGCGCACGGTCACCAGCCACCTTTGGATCGAGTTTGCCGAGCAGCCCGACCCCACCGGGACGAGCACGGGTGATGGGGCTGGCGCCGAAGGCGGTGGGTCTTCGAGCGGGCCCACAACCCCTGAGCCCACCACGGCCGGGGTGGACAGCACAGGTCAAGCCGCACAAGCCGATGCGGACAGCGCTGGCTGCGGCTGCTCGCAGCGAGCACCCTCCCCCGCGCCTTGGATTCTGCTTGGCCTCGTCTGCCTACCGGGGCTGTTCAGGCGTCGGGCTTCCGGTCGGACTTCCCGGAGAACTCGACCGCGAAGTCCTCGGCCAGCTTCTTGAGCGTGCGCCACACGTCTTCCCCCTGCAGGAGGGTGGCGAAGCGGCGACGCACCCGGAGCATCCGAGACGCCGTGAGTCGGAAGAGCTCCTCCATCCTGTCGCGATGCGCCGGGCGGGTCTCGCCGCCTTCGACCCGGGCCGGGAGCTGCCGCGTCAGCGGAAGCTCTGCGACCGCGACCGTTCCGTCGGCGGAGAAGCTGACCACATCGCTCATCGACTTGAACAGCTCTCGCGCGCCGTCGTTCCAGGCCAAGAACTCGCTTCGAAACGCCTGCACATCGCGCTCGCGGGCGGCGTCCGAGAGGCGATCCATCAACAGCCCACCGAGGCCTTGCCCCTGTGCGCGGTCGACCACCGCGATCGCGGGCTCGGCGATGCGTTCGTCCTCGGGCAGTCGGATGAACCGGGCCACGCCCAGGCCTTCTGCCTCGTTGCCGGACGCGTCCAGTTCTACGGCCCCGATCGCGAAGTGCGAGTCCTGGTCGAGTTCGGTGAGGTATGCGAGCTCGCCCTTCGAGAGCCTGGGCTTGTCCGTGAAGAAGCGAAGGTAGCGGGACTCGGACGACATGTGCGCCAGCCCCTCCTGCAGCCGTCGCTTGTCCTCGGGCTGGATCAGCTTGAGGCGAACCCGCATCCCGGAGGACAGCGTGATGTCCTCGCAATAGTTTTCGTCGAACGCGAGCTTGCGCTCCACCGTGCAAGCGTACGACGCGGGCCGCCCGCAGCAACCGGCAGGAACGCCGCGTCCGCGTGTACCATCGCAGCGATGGCCGCCGTGCCCATGACCCCGCAGCAGGCTCGCACCCTGAGCGCGAGCTATGCCCATCGTCTGCGCAACTGCGTCCCGTGGAGTTCCGCCATGCCCTGGACGCCCGAGATCAACCTGCAGGCGAGCACGTACAAGGTGCGCGAGCTTTGGCCGGGTCTCGCCGCCTCCGACGCACCGGTCGACCAGCTCGAAACCGGGCAGTTCGTCGACTCGCCCGGCGGCCGCTTTCGATACTGCGTCCGGCTGCAGCGACGGGGCAAGCCGCTGCTCACCTGGTGGGGCAATCAGGTCGGCACGGTCGTCTTCGACGGGGATGTGCCCATCCCGGCGCTGTACCAGGCACCCGAGGACCCCCACGACGAGCGCCCGTGGAATGAGGCGCCTTGGATGTCGCTGACCCCAGCCGAGCTGATGACGCTCCGCCCGGGCACGCGCATGGCCAAGGGGCACACCGTCATCGCCGGGCTCGGCCTGGGTCATCAGCTGATCGAGGTCGCGAAGCGGCTTCCGGTCAAGCGGGTGACGGTGATCGAGCTCGACCGAGAGCTCGCAGACTGGATCATGCCGGTCCTGCGACCCCACATCCGCAAGAAGATCGACGTCGTCATCGGCGACGCGTACGAGGTCATCCCCAAGCTGACCGCCGACGTGGCCCTGATCGACATCTTCCCCGGCTACGGCGATGGCTTCCGCCGAGTCGAAGCGCTGCGAAAGGCGAGTCCCAAGATCAAGAAGTTCTGGGGCTGGGGTACGTCGGAGATGACCGGCAAGGCCCAGCGCGGCTAGCCCTAGAACAGGCTTCTCTGGGCCTTCGCCGGGGCTCGCTCAGCAGGCCACGCGGGCATCGGCTCCGTTCCCAGACGCTCCGCCAGGCGGTCATGAAACGTCCGCGCCAAGCGGGGGGCATGGAAGTCGTCAGGGCAGTGTAGAAACACGTAAGGCGAGCGCCCCTGGGCCAGCCACGCCGCCACGCGCAAGATCCACGCGTCGATGCGCGGCACCGCCACCGCCGGGCCTGCCGGAACGATCAGTCGCAGCACGGGGTTCTTCCCCTCGACGACGGTCGGAATGGGCAGCCGCGGCTTCTTCCCCCGCGCGACCCTGAGGTCGTCGTCGAGCGGCATGTCGGCGTAGATCGCCTTGGTATCGAGGACCACCCGCTCCACGTCGTGCTCGACCAGGATCGCGCTCAGCCGCTTCTCGGCCGGGGTCTCGGAGAAAAAGCCGCGATGACGGACCTCGAGGGCGAACCGCAGGTCCCTCGGAAGGCCCCGGACAAACGCGTGCAATGCCGAGAGTCGCGTCGGACCGAAGCTTGGCGGAAGCTGAATCATGACCGGGCCAAGCCGAGGACCCAGCGGCCGCATGCGGTCGAGAAATCGCTCCGTCATGCCCCCCGCCGAGATCAGGCCTCGCTCGTGCGTCACCGTCTTGGGCAGCTTGAAACAGAACCGAAACGACTCCGGCGTGGCATCGGCCCATCGCTTCACGATGTCCTCAGAGGGCGTCGCGTAGAAGGTCGTGTTCCCTTCGACCGCGTCGAAGACCTCGGCGTAGCGACGCAGGAAGTCCGTCGACTTCGTCCCCGGAGCAAGCAGTTCGCCGACCCAGTCCTTGCGGCCCCAGATCGGGCAACCCAGCCACATGCGCGGCTCCACCATCGACCAAAGCTTCCCATGGCCCCGGACCGCGATACCATCTCTGCATGGCACTGAGC
>CAYGTG010000434.1:0-6869 GCA_964352485.1 uncultured Nannocystaceae bacterium
TCTCGCAAGCCCCAGTGTTCACCGCTGTGTGGTTGCTTTGGCTCGTGGAGTGGGGCCCATGTAGGTGAGTCAGCCCGCTAGCCGAATGCAAACCACGCGAGCGTGCTGGCTACAGCTGTGTGCAGCAGGCTTGCGAGGGTGAGCCGGATTGCGAAGCCGGGTTTCCGCGTCTTGTGCCGGAACGTGCCGCGACCGAGCCAACCGCCCGGAGCACCTCCAAGCCACGAGAGGCGATGAAGGGTTCGCTCGGAGATTCGACGAACGCCCGTCTTCTTGGCGCGGCGCTTGTCGACGCCGTACGCGATGAAGGTCGCGACGCTGAGGGTCGTCACCACGGCGGCGTGACCGATCAGGGCGGCTTGCGCGAGGTCCGGATTCACGGGGCGGCGGGTCCGGCTCGACCCGGTCCGCCCGCTCGGTTGAAGTCGAAGTTGAGCTCCTTGGGATCGACCCGGTCCATGCGCCAGATCGCCATCCGCAGCTTCTTCCGCTTCTTGACGTGCGGGTTGCGAAACTCCCACACGGTCTTGCCCTCGGGCGTCACCTCGAACACGTAGCCCGTGTCGGACTCGGTGATCAGCGTGTTGCCGTTGTCCATCCGGATGTTGCTCCCGCGCATCAGGGAGTGGAACCCCTGGGTTGGGCCGTACGACCAGACGATGTCGTTGGTCGCCGGGTCGACCTCGAGCACCTGCGAACCGGTCGACTTCGTGCCGTTGTTGAACACGAGGATCGTCCCCGCGTCGGTGACCGTGGGGTGATGCGGAAAGATCAGCTGCGACGAACCCCAGGCCCAGAGGATCTCTTCAGTCTCCGGGTTGGCGATGATGACCGTGTGGGTATTCCGCGGGGAGAGCAGCAGGTTGCCCTTGGCGAAGATCGGGTTCTTGTCCGCCAAGGAACCGTCAAACACCTCGACGTGGTTCGAGTGCAGGATGTCGAACTCGCCCTTCTTGCGGTGCGGATTGGCGCGACTGACCTTCAGCGCCGTGAGGGAGTCCCCGTCGTTGAGCAAGAACGAGTACGGGGACTTCTCGAGCAACCCAAGCACCGAGATCTGCCGGATCTCTTCGCCGTCGGGCGAGACCTCGACGACCACATCGTCGACCGTCGGATACTCGTCATGGTACTTCGGCATCATCCGGTTGGACCGCGAGAGCACGAAGATGTGTCCATCGGGACCGATGTCGAGGTCGTGGTGGACGCGGCCCTCGTAGGTCCACAGGATCTTCGAATCCTTGTCGACCTTGAACATCTTCTTGTCCTTGATCAGCCCGATGATGCTGCCGTCGGGCAACAGGCTCACGTGCTGCCAATCACCGCCGGTGGCCTCGTTTTCCCACTCGTGCAGGACGATTCCTTGCATGTCGACGAGCTGGGCCCCGGACTGCTTGCGTGACGCATAGAAGTTGATCCCCGGCTGCGTCTCCCCTGCGACGTTGATCACGACGCCGGAGTGCTCGACCTGTTCGTCCACGGTGCCGTCGACGTAGCCCATCGAAGAGAGCTGCTTGACCGTGTCGTCGTTCTTGTTCTTCCGGTTTCTCCGGTTCTTCCGGTTCTTCTTCCGGCGCCCACGAGCCTTGTCCGACTTCGAATCGGTGTTCGCTTCCGCGCCGGACTGCTCCGTCTCGCCGTCCGTGGAGTTCTTCGTCACCGACACGGTGCCGGTCGCCCACAGGATCCCAGCGACGCCGCCGACCAGCGCAACCCCGATACCCAACCCAATCCAATTCGAACGCATGAGCTCCAATCAAGTGCCCCCGAAAGGCATTCGGGGAGGCGGGAGGGTACCAGCTCGAGCTTCTCGAAGGTGCGCGACGCTGATCCGATCAGGATCATCGAAATCTGTACCGACGACTACGACATGATCATGTCTTGAAGGTCGTCATGGGGTGCCGCAACCTCGACATGTGGGGAAGAGTTGGAAGCTGGCGTGGATCCTTGGTCTGACGGTTCTGGGCGGCTGTGGCGAGACCGACTCCACGGATGCCGCGGACGCCCCCGTCGACGGGTCCGGGGGCAAGGCCGACGATGTCGATGATGTCGTGCTCGGAGGTCCGCTGTTGTTCGACGCCGCGTGCGAACCCGGGGCAACGCTCACGATTGCGGCCGTCGGTGACGTCCTCCTTCACAGCCCTCTGCAGCGCCAGGCCTACGCTGCAGACGACGGCTTCATCTCGCTGTGGTCGGACGTGGCCGATCTGATCGCGTCCGCCGACGTCTCCTACGCCAACCTCGAGGGGCCAACCGCGCGCGGGGTGAACAGTGCCGGTCGCGACGTGCCTGACCCTGGAAAGGTGTTCGACGGCACGGTCTACGCCAGCTACCCGATGTTCAACTATCACCCCTCGCTCACCAACGATCTGGTCGAGTCGGGGATCGACGTCGTCTCGACATCGAACAACCACAGCCTGGATCGCCGAGCGCTTGGGGCCGACCGCACGATCGAGGCGCTCGAAGCTGCGGACCTGCCCTTTACAGGCACTCGCCGCAGCGACGGGACCGGGGATTGGCACACGTATACCGAGGAGGGCGGCTTCCGCCTGGCCTGGCTCGGCTGCACGTATGGCACCAACGGGATTCCCGACAACGAGGGCCAGGTTCGCCACTGCTACGACGACGAGGATGAGATCCTCGCGCAGATCGCAGCACTGAAGTCGGAGCCGGGCGTCGACGCTGTGCTCGTCACACCGCACTGGGGCACCGAGTACACCCACAACCCGGCGGACCGCGACATCCGACTCGCCCATGCGTTCATCGAAGCGGGTGCTGTCGCGGTGATCGGTGCTCACCCGCACGTGCTTCAGCCCTGGGAGCGCTACGTGACCGACGACGGCCGAGAGGGATTTGTCGTCTACTCGCTGGGGAACTTCGTCAGCAACCAGAGCCAGCTCGCGCGACGAAGCACAATTCTGCTGTACCTGGGGCTCAAGCGGCTGGGCAGTGGCGAGGTGGTGCCGTATGGCGCCCGCTATGTCCCGATGGTCCTCGACCGATCCAATGGCCGTCACCTGGTCGCCATCGATCGCGAGGGCGGGTTCGGGAGCGAGCGGTCCCACATCACCGGCCTGTTCGGGGAATGGGGTGTCGCTCCGGCCGTGCAAGATCCAGACATGGCGCCGCAGTGCGACCCAGACTGGACACCGCCGCACCCCGCAGACGGCTGGATCGGGGGTGCGTGTGCGGACATCGGCGACGACGCGTGCGGAGGGACCGAATGCGACGCGTCGCTGCCCGGTGGCATGTGCACCCAGGCGTGCGAGCGCACCTGTCCTGACCAGTCAGGCCGACCCGGTACGCTGTGTGTCGAGTTCGGCACCGAGGGTCCGCAGTGCGTGATCAAGTGCAGCGGCCCCACCGACTGTCGAAGCGGGTATGCGTGCGAGGTTCGCTCCCGCCCGGATGGCACCGGCGCATCGAGCGTCTGCGTCCCGGGGTGAGGCTCGTCCGGTTTCGCGACGGCCGTCGACCCTTCCGGGCTCCCGGCGTGTCAAACCCGGGGTGTCACCCTGGGTCCGCTGTTCGCCGCGGTGGCGCAATTCGTCGAACCGAGCGATGCGCCGGTGCCGTCGGCCGACGCGAAGCGATCCGCGCTGGTGCAGAGCACCAGAGCGTGATCTGGTGCTGCGCTCGATCGTCGGCGCTTTCAGGCGCTGTCGAGTCGTGCGCGGACGGAGGCGGCCCACGCATCGAGATCTGCGTACGTGGGTGTGTCATCCGCGTACGTGGGTGGTTCGGTTCGATTCCGCCCCGCGCTCAGCAGGGCCGTGACGACGTCGCGCAGTCGGTCGACACTGCGCTCGAGATTGCGATGGACGGAGCCCCGCGGAAGGCCCAGAAGGTCGCCGATCTCCCGCGCGGTGTGTCCTTCGAAGTAGCGTAGCTCCAACAGAATCTGGTCCGCGACCGGGACTGACCGCAAGGCCTCGACGAACGCGCGGGCCTTCCATCCAGAGATGGCCACCGACGAGGGCGCCCCGGGCTCCAGCTCGTCCACACACACAGCCGCGAAATCGATCTCCTCCCGGGCGCGCTTGTACTTCTTGCGCACGTAGTTGTGCAGTACGTTGCGTGCGATCCGGAACGTCAGCCCCCAAAACGAAGCGATATCGCCACTTCGCTCCTTGGCCTCGACCAACGCGACCATCGTCTGCTGGGTGAGGTCGGTGTCGTCGGGGACCCGGACCACCTTGTTCCGAAAGAAACGCGCCAATCGTGGATAGGTCGCGTCGATGAGGTCGCTGCCTGCTGCGTGGTCGCCGTCTCGCCAGCGGCGCAGTAGGTCCCACGGGTCGGTGGAGTCGAACGCGTCGGTCACGGTTCTCCCCGCGCGGCTCGAATCCCGTCGCCAAGCACCGCGAGCCGCTTCTCGACACGCTTCTGCTGGTCGCCCGTCATCGACGTCTCCACGAGCTTCACTGCCTTGGCGTAGTGACGCGCGGCTTGGTCGGTCCGGCCGAGTGCCAGATTGATTTCGGTGCCGGTTATCAGGGGCTCGTAGAGGCCAAGGTGCTTGGGCTCCAGCGTCTGCGTCAGGATATCGATCGCGCGGCTGATCTTCGGGGCTGCATCCTCGGCCCGGTCTTGTGCTGCGAGCGCTTCGGCGAGAACGGACAACGCGACCCCTGCGTCCTGGCGATCTCCGTAGCCTTCCTGCTGAAGCAGTTCCAGGCCCATCTCGGCCTCGCGCTGGGCGCCGACGAAGTCGTGCACGTGGCCGAGCGCAATCGACAGCGAGACACGGGTGTTGGCGGTTCCTATGACGCGCGTGTCTGTGGGGCGGCTTGCAACCGCGGCTCGAAGGGCGGCGACTGCGTCTTGGTAGCGGCCGGCGCTGATGAGCGCTCGGCCCTTCTTCGCCAGGAGGTCCGCCGTGACTTGGTGGTCTGGCCCATAGAGTTCGCGCGTGATCTCGATCGCCCGCTCGACCTCCACAAGCGCCTCGTCGGTGCGCCCAGCGTTGGCAAGCGCGAGGCTCAGTCGCCCCCGTAGCACGGCCTCGTGCCTCGCCTCAGGGGTCGGCGACGCGGCCGAGTGCGCCAGCGCCTCCTCGAACCGCGCGATCGCTCCCTTGAAGTCTCCGGCGGTAAGAAGGGCATTGCCTTGGGCTGCCATCGCCTTGTGCCCCAGTGACGCAGCGAGGCCGGCGCGCTCAAACTGTGTCGCCGTCATCTTCGACCAAAATTCCGCCCACGTTGCGTCTCGATCCAGGCTCGCGTCCAGCGTCAACTCGAGTGCCGCGAGCCCGGCCTCCTTGGCAAACGCGCCTGCCTCCGCCCCCCAGAATGCTTCGAGCAGCAGCGGACGCGCGTCTTTCCGGGACAAGGCCAACACCGCTCTGCCTCGTATGAGCTGGGCGTGGACGACCGAGCGCTGGGCGCGTGCGGTTTCGGCCGCCTCGAGCGCCTCGGTCGCGATGGCCTTTGCGTCGTCGGGCCGACCGGCGAACAGAGCCGCCCTGGCATCGCCGATGAGAAGCTCGGGTTGGGTCGCTACGCCGCCGGCCTCCAGATCGGTGCCTTGTTCATCCGCGCATGACTCAGGGGCTGGCAACGCCAGCACCGCCTCGACCGGATCCGCGGTTTGCGTCGGCTGGTCGGCCAGGAATCGGCTGAGCCCGACAGCCGTGCGCTTCGCCGCGTCGACGCACAACGTCGCGGTTGCGGGTACGCGCGATGGGACGCCGTGGGCCTCGCAGATCGCACGCTGAGTGCTGACGAGGCGTCCCGCGTACTCGTCGAGGCGCCGCCGGCTAAACTCAAATGCAGGATCGTCCGGGAGCGCAGCGGCGGGGTCAAACGCCGCGCGGAATTCGGCTTCGGCCGGGCAGTCTTCCGAAGCCGGTGAAGCGACGAACCCGACGCCGACCGCCGCAAGCAGGCCGACCGCAAGCAGGACCCGCCCGCGCGGACTTGGGGCCAGAGCGCGCTCGAGCTCGAGCACAAGGCCACCAAGCTCACGCCAGCGTCGCTCCGGCTCCTGGCAGAGCCCCTTGTCGATCGCGCGCCGCACCGCGTGTGGGGGAGGGGGCCCCGCCAACGAGGGAGCGCGCAATGCTCTGTCCAGGGCCTGCGCGAACACATACTGGTCGCTCCAAGCATCGGCGACGCCGCCGCGGAGCGTCTCCGGAGCCACGTACTCCGGCGTCGGAGCCCTGCTGGAGGGGGCGTTGCGAGGGAGCGGGTCCTCGGTCGCGCCCCAGTCCTCAATGTCTGCCGTCGTGATTGCCTCGACCGCATGGGCGAGTCCAAAGTCTGCGACGAAGACGTCCCCGCCCGGGTCAATGAGCACGTTGTCGGGCTTGAAATCGCGGTGCACGATCCCCTTTTCGTGCGCAGCCTGCAGTCCTCGGCCGGCCCGGATGAAGACCTGTACGATCTCCTGCCACGTGCGCTCCGTCTGCAGCCAGGTTTCCAGGCTCTCGCCGTCGACGTGCTGCATGACGATGAACGCATGGCCGTCGTGATATCCAACCTCGTAGATCCGCACCACGTTCGGGTGGGTCAGCTTTGCTTGCGTGCGAGCTTCTTGGTGCAGCCTCTGGACGTGGTCGTCCTCGGCGAGGTGGGCGTGGAGCATCTTGACCGCGACCTCGCGGTCAAGCTCCGGGTCGTGCCCCAGGTACACGATGCCCATGGCACCAGCTCCCAGCCGCCGGCGCAGCGTGAAGCGACCCAGACGCACCGGCTCCGCGCGACCGCCCAGAAGCGAGGCTTTGATGCTCTCTCGGCCGACACGAAGGTCGATGCTACTCTCAGACACCACCTGTCTCGCACTCTAGCAGCCTGTTGAGAAACCCGACACGACGTCTCTCTCGTCTTTTTCGCTCCTGGCGGCGTCCCCAAAACTTGCAGTACGCCCGGTAC
>CAYGTG010000435.1:0-6857 GCA_964352485.1 uncultured Nannocystaceae bacterium
GATCCGCCGAGCGCGCCCCTGTGTGCGCGCGAGATACACCCGCGGCAAGCGGATCATGTGGAACAGGGTTGGGCGTGGATCAGGAAAACCGCAGAAAATATCCGCAGCCAACATACCCGCTGATGGCGGAGTGGTTCGACGGGGCTCTGGTAGACTGGAGCCGATGAGACATAGGAAGCACAGGCTTGGCGACAAACGCTGAACAGGGTGATTTTGGTGGCGCTGTGAGCGCGGGCGCCGACGCCCCAGGCGAAGGTTACACCGATCACCCGCTGGTGGCGTGTCACGATTGCGACGCGCTGTTTCGGCGCGAGCCTGTTTCATCCGGTGCCCGGGCTAACTGTACGCGCTGTGGTGCCCTGCTGTACCGCGGGCTGCCCAATTCTCTGGATCGCTCGATTGCCCTTTACCTGGCCTCGCTCGTGCTGCTGGTCATTACCAACTCGTTTCCGTTTCTCGCGCTGAAGGTTGGCGGCATCGTGGAACAGGACCACGTCATCGGCGGTGGCCTGGCGCTGGTCAGTTTTGGCATGGCCGAACTGGGACTGGTAGTTTTTCTCACCAGCATTGCGTTTCCGTTCATTACCATCGCGGGCACCCTGTACCTGCTGCTGGCCAGCAAAATGGGCCTGCTGGCACCCGGCGCCCGGTATATCTATCGGGTTGTCCACGCGCTGGGTCCCTGGAGCCTGGTTGGCGTGTTCCTGCTCGGAACGTTGATCGCCATCGTCAAACTTAGAGATCTGGCGTCCGTGGTACCCGGGCCCGGCCTGTTTGCCATGTTTGGTCTGGTTCTGGTGTACAGCGCCGCGCGCACCGGATTCGATTCGGAGGTGCTCTGGAAGCCCTTTCGCATTCGTCACCTTACCGAGGCTGATCTGGAGGACGGCCACCAGCGGCTTAATTGCCACACCTGCGGCATGCTTAATCAGGCCCCAGAGCACCATGGCCATCACTGCGTGCGTTGCCATACCGCCCTGCACCCGCGGCTGACCAACAGCATTCAGCGAACCTGGGCGCTGATGGCGGCTGCCATTGTGATGCTGATACCGGCCAACCTGCTGCCGGTCATGACCGTCACTCAGCTTGGCCGGGGCGAACCCAGCACCATTGTGGGCGGCGTTGTGCACCTGGTCGAGGCAGGCATGTGGGGACTGGGCCTCATTATTTTTTTCGCCAGCGTTGTGGTGCCCGTCGCCAAACTGATTGCTTTGGGCGTTCTCCTGCGCTCCATCAAATCCGGCGCCAGCTGGCGGCCCAAAGACCGCGCCGCGCTGTACCGGGCGACCGAAATGATTGGCGCCTGGTCGATGGTAGACGTGTTCCTGGTCGGGCTGCTGGCCGGCCTGGTCAGTCTTGGGCTGCTGGCCACCATTGAGCCTGGACTTGGGGCGACCTTTTTCGGCGCCGCCGTGATCCTGACCATGCTGGCCGCTCACAGCTTTGATCCGCGGCTGATCTGGGACCATGCCGACACCCCGGAGTCGAACCATTGAACGACAGACCACCGGTTTCCTCACCCGAGGTCAGCCAGCAGTCCCGCCTGTCCATTGTCTGGCTCATTCCGCTGGTCACCCTGCTGGTGGGAGGCTGGCTGGTTGTAAAAACGCTGTCCGAGCAGGGTCCAACCGCCACCATCAGCTTCCGCACCGCAGCCGGCATTGAGGTCGGCAAGACCCGGGTCAAATACAAGCGCGTGGACATCGGCACCGTTGAAGACGTCCAGTTCGCCGATGATTTTGCCAGCGTTATCGTGAACCTGCGGTTCAACAGCGGCATGGACGACTTCCTGCGCCGCAATACCCGATTCTGGGTAGTTCGCCCTCAGCTCAGCGTGCGCGGCGCATCGGGACTGGAGACCCTGCTTTCCGGCGCCTACATAGAGATCGATCCGGGTCCGGGTTCCCGGCAACGGCACTTTGTCGGTCTGGAACGTCAGCCGCTGATCAGCGCTGAGGACGAGGGATCGCGCATCACCTTGATTGCTGAGGCGCTGGGTTCCGTGGATACCGGCTCACCCATCTACTACCAGGGCCTCCTGGCAGGCGAGGTGCTGGGTTACGATCTGGCCAGTGATGCCCAGAGCGTTTTCGTCTATGCCTTTGTTCGCGACCCCTACAACCAGCTGATCCGCGGTAACTCTCGGTTCTGGAACGTGAGCGGTCTCGACATCTCACTGGGCGCTGACGGGCTGGAGGTCCGCACCGCATCCGTCCAGTCGTTGCTGTTTGGTGGAATCGCCTTCGAAACCCCCAATACCACCGAGCCCGTTCCGCAGGATATTTCTGATCTGATCTTCACCCTGCATCCGGATTTCGAGTCGATCGCCGAAAAGGCCTACGCCCGTCGCCTGCGCTACGTTCTGTACTTTGACAGCTCGGTGCGAGGCCTCAATGCGGGAGCGCCGGTGGAACTCAAAGGCATCCGAGTCGGCAATGTGCGCGACATCCGGCTGGAATTCGACAGCAACGACACAACGTTTCGTATCCCGGTCATTATCGAGCTGGAACCCGATCGTATAGTTGGTCAGCAAAATCTGGAACAGGCGCCGGAAGTTATCCTGTCGACGCTGGTAAAGCGTGGTTTGCGCGCCCGGCTGCAGACCGGCAGTCTGCTCACCGGGCAACTGTTTGTTGAACTCAACATGTATGACGACGCCCCGCTGGAGCTGCGCGGCGACGGCAAACAGCTTTACCCGGAACTGCCAACCATTGCCGGCAGCTTTGAAGTGATAACCGCCACCGTGGACCGCTTTCTTGCGCAACTCGATTCGCTGGACCTGGAAGCCATGGCGGACAATCTCAATGGCGTGCTGGCCGGGGCCAACAGCCTGATCAACACCGGCGGTGGAGCTACGGTCGCCACCGACCTGCAGGCGTCGATTCGCTCCCTGCGCAACGTTCTGCAGGACCTGGACGAAGGAAAGCTGGACCAGACACTCAAGGCGGCGAATACGACCCTGGGCAAGCTCGACCAGGCGCTGGACCTGACCAGCAACGTGCTGACCCCATCTTCGCCACTGCAGTACAACCTGACCCAGCTCACCGCCGAACTGGAGGAAACCGCCCGCTCAATCCGCAACCTGGTGGAGCTGCTCCAGCGCCAGCCCAACTCTCTGCTGTTTGGCAAGGACAATGATTCGGAGCCGGAACCATGACGTTATCGCCACTTGTTGGGAAGAGCCTGCTGCTGGGCGCCGCATTGACGTTGGCTGCCTGCGCCGGTGGCGGCGGTGTGCCAACGCGCTACTACATTATCGGCCCAATCCAGGCAGAGCCTGTGATCAGCCGCAGCCCGCCACTGACGGTGCAGATTCTCGGCCTGGACCTGCCCCAGTACCTGGAACGGGTCCAGATTGCGACCCAGGCCGGCCCCAACCAGCTGCGCTTTTCCGAAGCCAATCAGTGGGGTGAAAACCTGCGCAAGAATTTGCTGAGAACCCTGACGCGGAATTTGTCGCGGCTGCTGGACAGCCCCAATATCGGTTCGCCGGCCGCCCGCACCGCTGCCGAGCCGGAATTCCGGCTGCGTGTGACCATTGAACAGTTTGAGCGAGATGTGGAAGGCGTTGTGCGGCTGGACGCCACCTGGCAGATTATCGACGCCAGCGGCGTCAGTCCGGTACGCAGTTTCCAGTCGCAGCTGCGGACAGCGGGCACCATTGCGGCTGGCGATTACGATGCGATCGTGGCGGCGATGCGCAGCCTGTACGGCGATCTGTCACGCGCCATTGCGGATCAGCTGGTGGTCCCCGTGGACCCTTCCGCGTGAGACATATTGTCAGATTCCGCGTGGGTTGTTTGAGCTTCATCGCCTGCTGGCTGGCGGTGGCGTTATCGGCTGCCGCTCAGCCGGCGGTGCAGCAGGAGAACCTGTCCGAAGCTTCCGGACGAGACCTGATGGACGCGGTATACAGCCGCCATCGGCGTTACCCCTACGTCTATGAAGAACAGTCGATGGTGCTGGTTGACCGCCATGGCCGCCGCGAAACACGCCGCCTGACCCGCTACTCTCGAGTCGAAGCAGATGGCAGCGTGCGCATTTTGCTGCGCTTTACTGATCCCCGTGAGCTTTTGGGTATGGCGCTGCTGGCGACGCTTTATCCGGATGGTTCATCACAGCGAAAGGTATTCCTGCCCGCACTGGGGCAGCAGCTGATCAGCAACAACGCGCTGGCCGGGAATACCCGCGACGCGGCAGGTGAACAATTTCTTGGCACCGACTTTTCCATCGAAAATCTGACCGGCGAAAGCCTCGAACATTACCGGTACAAGCGCCGTCGCGACGCACTCATGGAACAGGTGGAGTTCTATGTGATAGACGTTTTTGATCGCACCGCCGACCCTGCCGCTGCCCTGCCGCGCCGTCGCCACTATGTCCTCAAAGACGGCCTGTTTATCACCCGCACCGACCATTTTTCCGCCAACGGCCGGGTTGAGTCACGCCAGACGCATCACGATCTGGTGGTTGTTAACGCAGACACGTGGCGCGCCAACATGATGCTGATGAACAACCTGCGGGATGTGCACCAGACCATCATCAAGATCGATCGGCGGATCTTCTCACCGGACTACGTACCCGAGGAGGTGTTCACCGCCGACTGGATCTTTGCCAACGCACCGCAGCCGTCCGCGCCGCAGACGGTGGATGAAAATCCAGCCGACCCGGCGGAGTCGCCCGACGCAACTTCTGACGCGGAGGCGGGCACATGATCAACGGCATGTTTACGCTGGGCGTCCGCCATCCTCTTCCAGTGGCAGTCGCCGTAACCATCATCACGGTCCTCGCTGCGATGGGCCTGCCACGGCTGCAGATTGATACCAGTTTCGGCAATCTGATTCCCGAGGACGACCCTGCGCGCATGGCGTATCAGCAGGTCATGGGCGAGTTTGGATCTGACAACCTGACCATCGTCTACGTCGCAGATGACAACCTGTGGACTCCGAAACGTCTGGGAAATCTGAACGAACTCAAGTCGGAGCTCGAGCGAATCGAGGGTGTAGTGCGGGTCGACAGCGTTTTCAGCCTGCGCGCCATTCGCGGCACCCAGTCTGAGGAAGAAGGCCTGGCGCCGGTGACCCAGATCGAATCGCTGCCGGTCTTGTCAGACGTACCCGATACGCTGGTCGACGCAGAGGCTGCGCGCGACCGGGCCCTGTCCAACCCGCTTTACCTGGGCAATTTTCTGTCAAAAGACGGCACGGTGACGGCGCTCATAGTGTCGGTAAGTGATGACGGCGACCGCGAAGACTTTGACTACGCACTGAACGATGCACTGGAGACTACGCTGGCGCGCTTCAGGGGTGAGTTCGACCGCCTGTTCCAGGTGGGTCCACCACGCATTCAGTCCGAACTCACCCAAAGTCTGAGCGACGATTTCCGGTTGCTGGCGCCGCTGTCAGCGGCGGTGCTGGTGCTGTCAATGGTGCTGTTTTTGCGCAGCTCAGTTGCCGCCCTGGTGCCGCTGGTAACCTCTGCCCTGTCCATCGTCTGGACCTTTGGCCTGCTGGGCTGGCTGGGGGTGCCGCTGAACATGCTCAGCGCGATGATTCCATCGCTGATCATCGTCATCGGTTCGACCGAAGACACCCACCTGATCGCCGCCTATTTTCGCGGTCTGGCCGAAAACGCGGGCACCGATTCGCCTCACAGCCGGCGTGACGCGCTGCGCTACCTTGTCCGCCACGCCGGCCTGGCGCTGGTGCTCACTGTCATTACGACAACCCTGGGATTTGCCGCCAACCTGCTCAGCAACATCGGGCTGATCCAGCAGTTTGCCATCGCCGCCACCCTGGCCATGCTCGCCAACGGCGTGGTAACAATCCTGGTTGTGCCGCCCCTGCTGTCGCGCCTGGGCCAGCGCAACCTGCCGCGCACCTTTGTGGTTGAGGCCAGGGCTCACGCCGAACACCGTTCCGGCAGGCACCTGGCTGGTCGCATCGTCTCGCTGTTCCGATATTCCCAGAACCGGTTCCCCACCGGCATCCTGCTGGCGACCGCCGGGATGGTGGTGTTTTTTGTCTACGAGGCATCAAACCTTTACGTCACCAATGACCCGCTGTCCTATTTTCCGGAAGAGCGGCCATTGATCCAGGATACCCGCCACATCAACGACGACCTGGCCGGCATCCGGGTATTTTTCATCACCCTTGAAGCGGACGCTGATCGGGCTTTTCTGGATCCGGAAAACGTACGAAAGCTCGCTGCCATCCAGGCGTTTGCCCGCGCCCAGGGTGCGTATGACCGGACCCTGTCCCTGGCCGACCATTTGAGCTACGTGAACGGCCAGTTTCGAGGTCGCTTCGCCAGTACCGACCTGCCGGAGACCCGCGCGCTGACTGCCCAGTACCTGCTGTTTTTCCACCGCAGCGAGCTGGAGAGCTACGTCAGCCACGACTATCGACGCGCCAACATCATCGTGCGCCACTCAATCGGTGACTCACACACGCTCAACCAGTACGTGCGGGAACTGGAGGAAGCGCTGGGCACCATCACCGGCCCGGGCATCCGGGCAGAGGTCGTGGGCGAGAACCTGATGGTCAACCAGGCGGCCGAAAGCCTTATGCTGGCGCAGGTCAAGGCGCTGGCGCTGCTGCTGGTGCTGATCTTTGTTCTGATGTCCATTATGTTCACGTCGCTGAAAGGCGGCGCGCTGGCGCTGGTGCCGGCCATCATTCCCATTGCGCTGATGTTCGGCATCATGGGTTTACTGAACATTCCGCTCAATCCCGGTACCGCGATGGTGGCAGTCATTGCCGTCGGTATCGCCGTGGATGGCACCATCCATCTGCTGGCGCGCTACAACGAGCGCTGTCGAAAAAGCTCGGACTACGTGCAGGCGGTGTATGACTCGGTGG
>CAYGTG010000436.1:0-6844 GCA_964352485.1 uncultured Nannocystaceae bacterium
TCCCCGGCTCGGCGGATCGCCTTCATGATCGCCTCGTAGCGCTTCTGCTCGAGCCCGAGCGATGCGCGAATTTCCGGCGGAGTCTTCTCCTCCTCCATCTCATCCAGCACCAGTAGGGCTTCGTCATCGTCCTTGTCCTCGAAGTGTCGCCTTAGCATCCCAACCGCGTCGCGTTCGGGGGGGTCCTCATCGTCAGGGGCGGGACAGGAGGACTTGACGTCGTCAAGGTCTGGGCCCGGACTCCTCCATTCGGGCGGCAGCTCTGTGTGCGAGGCGATGCTCCTCATCGCCCCTGCGAGATGCTGGCAGAGGTCAACGCCTCGTTTCCAGTTCCGCCGCCCGCCTAGGGTGCGCAACACGGCTTCGTTCATCAGGTCTCCGGGCGACATCCTGTCCCCGGTCTTCCAAGCGAGGATGCGTGCCCGCTTCTCCAGGCGTCCGGAGTCAGCATCGCTGATGTTCTCCAGTGCGGCCTGAAACTCGAGGACAGAGAAGGTGGGGGAGTCGTCGGCAAAGGACATCACGCATTCCTGCGAGGAGTCAGGGTCGGAGTGACAGGTGTCAGTTGGATCATGCCCCCCAAGTCCACCGTCCCGGACATCGACCACCTTTTTTCTCGCCGCTGTCCGGGAGGACCTGTCTGTCCGGCATTACCTGATGAGGCGGCAGAAGCTCGGCCGCCGCGCATCTCACGCTACTGCTGGAGCCATCATCATGTCCAAGCCCAAAACCTACAAGATCCGAATCGACAAGCAGAACTACGAGGTCAGCGAACCAACACTGACCGGCCGGCAGTTGCTGGAAAAGGCAGGAAAGCCTCCAGCCAACTACAAGCTCTTCCTTCGACTCCCGGGCCAGCAACCGCAGGAAGTCGGCCTCGACGAGGAAGTCGACCTGGCCAAGCCAGGCGTGGAGCGCTTCGTAACGCTGCCGCTCGACCAGACGGAGGGCTGAGATGCGACGCGAATTCGACCTGTCCGAATCCGACACGGAGTACCTCGACGGCCTGGGACTCGACTGGGAGACCATCGTCGAGGGGAAGCAGCAGTGGCTCCTCATCCACGAGCGGCCGACGAACGACGTCTACAACCCACCAGCAGCGACAACCGCCCTCCACATCGTACCCGGCTATCCCGACAATCAGTTGGACATGGTGTGGTTTAGCCCCCCGCTGGCACTGAAGAGCGGCAAGAAGGTGGGAAGGCTGAGCCCCCGGAAGCTGGACGGGCGCGACTTCCAGCGATGGTCGCGCCACCGCACGTCCGCAAACCCCTGGCGACCTGGCGTTGACGACCTGGCCACCCACATCCTCCTCGTGGACCACTGGCTCGCGCGGGAGGTCGCATGAACACCCCGATCACCCTGCGGCTATCAGGACGCCATCACGCGGAGCTGAAGTCGCTGCTGTTCCCGGAGGACGGAAACGAGGCGGTCGCCATCGCCCTTTGTGGCCGCCACTCCTCCGAATCCGGCGAGATCCTCTGCGTGCACGAGGTACACGGCGCTCCTGTCGAGGAGTGCACCAGCCGTAGCCCCGTGAGCGTCACGTGGGGGACCGAATGGCTACTCCCGCACCTGCTGAAGGCCGAGCGGAAGAAATGGACGGTGATGAAGGTACATAGCCACCCCACCGGCATGCGAGCCTTCTCCGCAACCGACGACGACTCTGACCGACGACTGTTCCCGTCGGTCTATGGCTGGACCGAGAACGTCGACGTCCACGCCAGCGCGGTCATGCTGCCCGGCGGTGACATGATCGCGCGAGGAGTTCTCGCTGATGGCAGCTTCGTACCTGTATCTCGGATCCTCGTCGCCGGAGACCAGATCCAGATCTTCGACGTCGACCAGTCGGACGCCGACGATCCAGCATGGTCCTCTCGTCACGCTCAGGCCCTCGGGTCAGCCACCGCCGCGCTGCTCCGAAAGCTTCGCATCGGCGTTGTCGGATGCTCGGGCACCGGCAGCTTCGTCATCGAAACGATCGCGCGCCTCGGCGTCGGAGAGTTGGTGCTCGTCGACCCCGACACCATCGAGGAGGAGAACCTCAACCGCATCATCTGGGCCTCCCGGAACGACATAGGCCATTTCAAGGTGGAGGTCGCCGAGCGGCACGTTTCTGCGATGGGGCTCGGCACCACAACCATCCCCGTCGCGCACGACCTCGCCCATCCGACGACGGTCAAGGAGCTCGCCAAGTGTGACATCGTGATCGGATGCGTGGACAGCCACGACGGCAGACAGCTCTTGAACCGTCTCTCCTCCTTCTACGTGATCCCCTACGTTGACGTTGGGGTCCGACTTAATGCCGATGGCGTCGGCGGCGTCGAGCACATCTCCGGTGCCGTCCACTACGTACAACCGGGTGGTTCGAGCCTCCTCTCCCGCGGCGTCATCAACACAAAGATGGCCACTGCCGAGGCCATGCACCGCGCCGACCCCGACGGCTATGCCGAACGTCGCGACCAAGGCTACCTGCGCGGTGTCGACGAGACCCACCCCGCAGTCGTCAGCATCAACGGCATGTTCGCCTGTATGGGAGTGAACGAGCTTCTCGCTCGCCTGCACGGGTTTCGCGGTGATGACCACATGTTCTCCGAGCAGCGCATCATCCTGACGGACCCTCTCTACGATCCCATCGCCGAACGCGAACCCTGCCCGAGCCTGCTTGGGCACGTTGGCCGTGGAGACGTCACCCCTCCTCTCGACCTTCCAGCGCTGAGCAGGCGCGAGGACGACCCATGACGAAGATCTGGCGGTGGCTGCAAGCTATCGCGGCATGGCTATCCCGCCCCTTCCGCCGACAGCGCGAACTTCCACCATCGGACAACCTGCTCCGGGCGCTCGTCGTGGACGAACAGCCGGACCCCCTCGACTCCGGGATCTGTTACCTCATCGGCGAGGACAGCGACTGGTGGTTCGCGGCGTTCGCCTGCCCTTGCGGGTGTCGTGCCGAGATCGTGCTGAACCTCCTACCGACCACTCGACCTCGCTGGAGAGTCGAAGTCGGCGACGATCACCTTGCCACAATCGCCCCATCCATCAACCGGCACGTCGGATGCAAATCGCACTTCTTCATCCGCGAAGGGTCCGTACTCTGGGCAAACGCACAACGGGCATCAGCGCCCACCAGCGGCGGTCCAGAGTGATGTCACAACAGCGGGGATGGTTGCAGAAGAATCCCCCGATCTCGGGCCCAGCCCCCACCCCAGGCCCGGTCCGTCAGACCTCGCACGGCATCCAAGATGCGCAGCTGACCGGCCAGACCC
Source organism: uncultured Nannocystaceae bacterium (assembly GCA_964352485.1). Taxonomy (GTDB): domain Bacteria; phylum Myxococcota_A; class Polyangia; order Nannocystales; family Nannocystaceae; genus CAJXVA01. The sequence goes on from CAYGTG010000436.1 coordinate 3,267, forward strand.
TCTCGCGACGGAACGCGTCGGCGGTAGCGGCGCAGCGGCGGCCGGATGCGGCGGCGACCAAGAGCGCGGCGGGGTTGTCGATTCTCAAGCCGGCCCCGAGCCCGGAGAAGGAGGGCAGGCGGGAAGTCGACGCCCACCTAGAAGCGAACTCTAACCATCCCGAAGTAGCGCAGCACGGCCGGCTGAACGGCGTCGCGAGTGGGGCGCGAAGAATCTTCGGGCAACATTTCGGATCTACCGGCGGCTATGTTCAAGTACGAGGCAAGGCACCCCGATGGCTCCCGATCCGCAGTACAAGAACTCGCTCACGACATTCATCGACATCCTCGGTTTCCGGAATCTCGTGGGCACGCGGCCTGGCGCCGAGGTCAAGAATATCATCGACCAGCTCCACTACATCGGGGACGTCGACGCGGACGACCGCCCCGGCGCCATTGGCAAGCAGAGCGACCTCGGGCTCTACGTGACGGCGTTCTCCGACTCAGTGGTTCGAGTTCAGGCGGCAGGGCAGCCCGGGGGCCTGTTCCACGAACTTCTCGCCATCGTCCACATGCAAGCAGCTCTGGTGTACCAGGGCGTATTCCTGCGAGGGGGAGTGGCCTTCGGCACCATGTTCGCCGAAGACAAGGTTCTATTCGGCGATGGTCTGATCCAGGCATACGACCTGGAGTCCAAGGGGGCGTGCAACCCACGAATCCTCGTCGACGGCACGGTTCTCGCTGCCCTGCACAACGGGAACGCAAAAAGCCGGCACGCGGCCCCCGAAGAGCGCGCCTATATCGACGACCTGATTGCAGAAGACGAAGATGGGAAGCACTTCATCGACTACCTGCGGGCTTACAAGACCGAGCTCGACGAACCCAATTACGACTACCCCGAGTTCCTGAACGAACACAAGGACGCCATCCAAGCCGAACACGCCGCCGCCGCTGGGAACCGCCGAGTTCAGGAGAAGTACGAATGGCTCGCCCGATACCACAACAAGGTGGTCGCCGAAATTGGATGCGAGCACGAAGGGCTTCTCGTTTCCTCCCTCGAAAATGCACGCCGCCCTCGACGGGACCGGTTCTTCGATGCCGCTTGCCGATTCGGCTCACGATGGCTGGGGCTCACGTGTCGTCGCCCGGCTCCGCCGCAGCGTTCTGAGGATGCTGAAACACGCCCTTGAGAAGAGCATCGTGCGGTTTTTTCGTCGTCACCGGTCCGAACGATCCCACCTACGTGCTGCCGGCCCAGGCCTGAGGCTATCCCCACACGGGCTCCAGAAGGAGGCCGGGCGGTCGGTGCGGCCGAACCGATTGGCAGCGCGCGAAAGCGGTACCCTTTCCTAGCCGTGGAAGTCGACAGCGCACGCGACTTCGGACGAGCGGTCGCGGCTTGGCGAGGGGAGACCATCACCCAGCAAGCCCTTGCGGATGCGATCGGCGGGGGAGTGTCGCGCACCGCGATCGCACATCTCGAGCAGGGCTACCGCTTGCCCAATCCGGATCTGTTGGAACGGCTGCGCCTGCACTGCGGGTTCGACCCACTACGGTGGGGCGTAATGCATGAGGGCGCTCCTGTCATCGTGCAAGCATGCTGTCTGACGTACTACTTGCCCTGGGCGAAGGCGGATATGTCGAAACAGACGCGCCTGCGGTTCAGGCTCGTAGTCAACGTCAAGAACGTTGAGACCTACACCGCCGGGAACGGCACCAGGCATGTGGCCGCAGAGTTCGCGACGAAGCGGGCACTGAACTGGCCCGGACGGAGCTGGCTGCGCGGCGCGACGTTCGTCCCGGTGCCTCGGTCGACGAGGACTGACGAGCACCCATATGAGGACTGGGGCACCTATCTATTTGCGAAGGAGCTTGCTGCCCAGGCCAGCGGTGTCGTTCAGCCTTGGGTCGAGCGCGTGACCTCGATCAGAAAATCGTCCGACCCCAAGAGGAGGTTCCCCCGCCCGTCAGTAGGCGAGCACAGGGCCACCATGGAGTACGTGGGCCCGCAGCCGGTGCCCAAGGGGATCGTGCTGGTAGACGACCTCGTGACAAAGGGGTCGACGCTCGGGGCGTGCGCGTCATTGCTCGTTGATGCTGGCTGGAAGGACGCGGTCGACGCGATCGCTGTGGGGTACGCAGTGCCTCCCGGCGGCACCGGCGAGGACAAGCATGAAGTGACGCTGCGTTGGGACGGCCGTAGATTGGCCCCGGTACAGCTGTGAGCCGCTTCTCCCGGCTATTGCTGGCCCCTCCTGTGTTAGCTTCCCGCCGGTGGAGGCGACCATGACCACGCAGGCGAACCGGAGGCGTGGGTACCGCCCCCCCACGTCCGTGGAGACGGCGCTGGCGATGCAGTTGCTCGGGCCGCTGAACCCCGTGGAGATCAAATACGCCCCGGCGTCGATGTACTTGGCGGGGGACACCAACCTGCTGTGCAGCGACCAGCGGCGCGTTGCCATCGTCGGTTCCCGGGATGCTTCGGAGGCCGGCATGCGTCGGGCTGCCAAACTGGCACGGGCCCTTGCTCAGGAGGGCGTGGTCGTGGTCTCCGGTCTCGCCAAGGGCATCGACCGGGCAGCCCACGAAGCCGCCATCGGAGTAGGCGGCCGCACCATCGCCGTGATCGGGACTCCGATCGACAAGGCGTACCCCATCGAAAACGGACCACTGCAAGAGCTGATCGCGCGGGATCACCTGCTCGTCTCGCAGTTCCCCAGTGGCCAACGGACTTACAAGAGCGACTTCGTGAAGCGGAACCGGACGATGGCGCTGATCTGCCACGCGTCCGTCATCGTGGAGGCCGGCGACACCTCCGGTACTTTGTCGCAGGCCGCCGAGACCCAGCGGCTAGGGCGACCCTTGTTCATGATGAAGTCCGTGCTGTCGATGCCGGACCTAACGTGGCCGGCGCGGTTCCAGGCGAGCGGAGCTCAAGTGCTTGAGTACGCTGCCCAGGTGCTCAACGCCATTCGCGGGTGACTCCACGCGCCACTGGCCTCACGACAAGTCTAGCTCTACCAGAGCGTTGCCCGCGGGGCAGCGAGACCGCGCCGAAGCTTCGGGGTGTTTTTGGTATGTCTGCTGGTACGGGTAGGCGATGTGCAACAAGAAAACCTTCGAGACTCCGGGCCAATGCGCGAGGCAGTGGAGTTGCTCTAGTTGCTCTTGCCGTCCTATGCCGATGCGCGAGAAGCCCGACGACGCCGCTCCCTTGAGGAACTCAAGCAGGTTTTCGCGGACGCCGAAGGTGAAAAGAAGATCCAGGAGCGAATCGGGGCATGGGACCTCCAGGCCCAAGCCACTCCTCGCGCCTCAGCTGCCGGGCCGAAGCCTAGTCGCGGTCGCCCTCTCAACCTCGATGTTGCCGATCGCCAACATCCGCGTGATTGCGTGCGCGAGGGCGAAGGCCCCGGCGATAGCCGGGGCCCGTCGTTCACGTTGAGGGGGGCGCCCTCGGTTTTCTGGGAGGGCGTTTCGTCCGCGCGGCACGCTTCTTCTTGGCGAGGGAAGCAGCCTCCTTGGCGCGGTAGGACTTGCCCTCGAGCTTGACGAGTTCGACGCGGTGGCACAGCCGGTCGATCATCGTCGAGACGCAGG
>CAYGTG010000437.1:0-5700 GCA_964352485.1 uncultured Nannocystaceae bacterium
CCCCGGCACCGCCCATTCCCGCGCCCAAGACCCCTCCGATCCGGGCGACCTTGAGGTTGGCGTGCGCACCAGGCCGGAGGTCCCCGACGATCGCAACCTCGGTACGCTCTCCCAGCGACCGAAAGCTGACGTGCAGCGTCCACATCTCGAGCTGCTCCAGCCGATAGGCGAGCGGCGTATAAGCGCCGGTCAGCGCCGCCAGTTCGCTGAGCCGCGGCATGTGGAACTCGAGCACGACGCCGCGTTCGGGCTGCATACGTTCGGCCTCTCCGCGCAGCTGCAGGCCCACCTTGTCGGACTCCAGCACCCGGCAGCACGAAGCGACCATGGTCTTGAGGTCTGCATCGAAGACACGGGACACCGACAGACTCCGCTGTCGCGTTCCGAGCCATCGCAGAAGCGCAACATCGGAGTCGGTGGAGACCTCCCCCTTGGCGAGCGCCTGCTCCCGCAACGCGAGCTCGAGAAACCGCGGCTCGATGCCGGCCTCGGCTGCGGCGTCGATCAACTCGCTGCGGGCGTATCCCTCTCGACGGGCAACCGCGGTCGTCGAGCGCTCGACTCGTTCGGCCGCATCGAGCTGGAGCTGTGCGGCGCGCTCGAGCGCCGCGGCGGCGAGCGCATCCGGGATTCGGTCATCGGTCATCGGAGCGTACGAGGTGTACCAGCCCATGACCCTGTCATCGACCCGTTCATTCCACCTCGAATGCGCCCGTGGCGACCCTGTACATCGCGCGTCCTACGTTCCTTCGTCGAAGCGAGCGACGGACCTCGATGTGCTCTAAGCTCCGCCCGTGGAGCTCCTCGAGTCTCTCGGTCAGCACCCCTGGGGGCTGCGGGCCCTCATCACGGTTGGCATCTTCTTCCTCATCGCGACCGGTCGACGGATCGCGGTCCGAACCTTCGACAGCTCTGGGCTTCCACCCGAGCGTCGAAACCGGTTCTTGGTGCAGTCTCGCAACGCGGCTATTTTGCTGTTCCTCGCCTCCACGCTCATCCTGTGGGCAGAGCAGCTGCAGACGGTTGCGCTATCCTTGGCTGCGCTGGGCGTCGCCTTCGTCATCGCGACGAAGGAACTCATCCAGTGCGTCAGCGGTACATTCTTGCGCGTCTCGGCCCGCTCTTTCCGGCTGGGAGACCGCATCGAAATCGACGGCATACACGGCGACGTCATCGATATCGGCCCGCTCACGACAACGCTGCTCGAGGTCGGGCCCGAGCCGTCGATTCACAAACTGACCGGGCGCATGGTGGTGCTGCCCAACAGTCTTTTCCTCAGCGCACCCGTCGTCAACGAGACATTCACGGGGCGCTTCGTGCTCCACACCACTCGGGTCGAACTCGATGCCGACATGCCATGGCGGGAGGCCGAGACGATCCTGCTCAAAGCCGCCAACAAGGTCTGTGAACGCTACGTCGAGGACGCCCAAGAAAACATGGCGCGAGTCGGCCGCAAACACGGACTCGAGCCGCCTGATGTCGCGCCCAAGGTTTGGGTGTCCACCCGCAACGCCGAACCAGGCCTCATTCTTCGCTACCCCGCACCGATGCGAGGGCGCGGTCACGCCGAGCAATCGATCCTGCGCGCCTACCTCGACTACCGTGAGGCTATCCGAGCGAAGAACGATGCAGAACCGCTGGAGGCTTGATTCCGTGCTTGGCGAAGGCTTGCAGGACCCGCAAATTCACGTCGGTCACCAGCGCCTTCTCGTACTTGATGTCGAGCACGTAGGCCTTGAGCCGAAGTCGAATCGCCACGAGATTGCTGCTCACGACCTGCTCGACGAGAACCACCACCGGCTTGGGCAGATACGCGTAGCGGCTGGAAACCGCCGCCTCAGAGACGACCTCGCGGGCCAACAAAATATCCTGGTCGGCACCGACGTGAAAGTCAATCACGACCTGCATGTCGAGCGCCCCATAGTTTCCGTTGGACGTGATCTCGTTGAGGAACTTGTTGTTCGGAATCGTGACGGTGTTGTCGTCGAGCGTCTGCATGCGAACAGACCGCAGGCCGATCGCCGTCACGTCACCGTATTGACCACCGAAGCTCACTCGGTCCCCGACCTGAAACGGGCGGTCGAGCATGATCATGATCCCGGCGATGAAAGACGCCACCAGATCTTTGACCGCAAAGCCGACCGACACGGCCACCGTGCCGCCGATGACCGCGAGCGCGCCGTCGTCGAGGTCGAGGCTCAGCGACAGAACCGATACCCCCGTACCGACGTACAGTACGAACTGGAGAACCGTCGCGAGTTTCTGGAACAGGAACCGACGGTTCGCGAACTGCCCGCTGAGTCTTTCGACCGTGTTTCGGACGAATCGCAGCATGACCAGCGCAGCGATGATCACCAGAATCGAAGTGAGCACGCCGCTCCAGCGGATCAGCCCGGTGATCTGCTCAAGGGTCGCGTTATCTGGGACGCCTTCCATTCATCAACTCACGAGCAAGTGTTGGCGTACCAAGACGCGGGTGATCGTTCGGTACCAAGTCCACGACAGACGGAAGCGGCCCGAGGTTGCCTCGACATAGCCGTGGACGACCGAGAAGCGAATCGCGTCGGCGACGTCTGGCGCCGGGACCTGGGTGCACTCGGCCACTTCCTCGGCCGTCGCGAGCTCCAGCTGGACGATGGCCCGCAGCACGAAAAGTAGCGTGGCGGGGAGCCGCTCGATCTCGGCCGAAGAAGGCTCCTCGAACAGTCGCACGGTGGGCTCATCGTCGGCCTGCGAGACAAACAACGAGTTGCGCCAAGCCTGCAGCGCCACCGCCGGGTTTCCATTCGAGTGGTCCCACAAGATTCGGTAGTAGCCAAGCTCGGTTCGCCGCCCCTCCGCGGGGTCGTCGGACTCGGTCGCGACGACCAACGCGTCAAAGCTCGGCTTCAGTTCGACCTCGACCGTTCGCCGCTGAATCAAGGTTGCGATCTGATCCTCGGTCCACCGAGGAAGGGTCAAAACCTGATCGAAGAAGACGCGTTCACCACGGGCCCGCTCGACGAAGTGCCACGCCGCCTCCTGGACTGCGACGATCCACGAGACATCACCCCCCACCTCCAGCGCGAACCGAGTGAAGTGGTCGAGCTCCTCCAGGCCCCCGACCGCCGGCGCGATCATGCGATGCGCGTCATCGATGCAGATGAGGGACGGACCCGCATCGCGAATGGCTTGAGCCACGGTATCCTGGCCGTAGTCCGCAGCGTTGAACTGCACCGCAAGAGCCTCGAGCAGAGCGGCAAAGCCATCGGGAGGACAACCAACGATGCACGTGGTCTCTTCGCTGCGCCCGACGAGCCGGCGCAGAAACGTCGACTTGCCCATCCCTCGCTCGCCGACGACGACACTGAGCGTGCAGGCCTTGGCGCGGGTCAGCTCGAGAGCACGCGTGACCAGCTCGCGCGCAGGTTCCTCGAATGGCGCGAGCTGTGTTGCCTGACTCTGGGGACCCAGCTGGTCGAACGCGCGACCGGTCAGCGGAGCGCCCCGGGGACCGACGAAGGACGTCTCGGCCTTGCGTGCGACCTCCCGCCGGAACAGGTACGCCAAGACCTTTCGGGTGGTGTCGAGGCCGGACAGCTGACGGACCAGCCATGCGCTCGTCCCGTGCGCCAGCAGCCACATCCCACCAACGGCAGTGACAAAAAATCCCAGAACTCCCGTCTGGTTGTCGACGACCCAGCGCGCGATGGCACTCGTCTTCACCGCGCCTTCGAGCCGCGCCACGATGCTGGGGCGCCACTGCGACACCAGCCAGACCCCAATCGGCGCCACGAGAACCCAGCACCCTTGCAGCACCCAGCGATAGATCGTGCCTCGGCCAACGATGTCAGAGGTGAGGGTGAGAATGAGGCCCACCAACGTGACCGTCAGCCCAATGAGACGCAAGGACCGGAAGCGAAGCTTGGCGTTGCTCTTGGCGGTGACACCGTAGATGCTCTGCCGCTCCGCGATGGCGTCAACGGCGAGCACCACGGCGCGGGCCCCCTGCACCCAAACGAGCACCAGCCAGATGATCCGGAGCTCCAGCGCGTTCGATGCGGTTCCGACGATGAGGGGAAGAACCATCAGCAGCAGGAGCCACTCGACGGGCCGCCGAATCCTCAGGAGGTACCAGATGGCGTTCGCGCGCACCCGCTGGGCCGGCGAGCGCGCCCACGTCGGTCCTCGCCACTTCCGCAGCAGGTCGTCCGCGCGAGCCAGCCACCACCGGAACAGCGCAATGATGCAGATCAGTTCGAGGGCGCGGATCACCAGATCCAGCGGGCGCGCCTGAACCGTGGACGCGATCGAAGCGGCTTCGCGGGGCATCGACATCGCGTGGTAGCGAATCTCAAGACCTATCTGTACGAGCTCTCGGCGGGCCTGAGCACGGCCTGCGAGACCCACCCCAGTGAGGTCATCACGGAGATCCGGCGACATGCTGGGCAGAAGCCGGAGGCGGTCACGGTTGAGCATGACGACGTCATCTCGCAACAGCGAGGCGACTTCCCAGGCGACGACGAGTTGCTCCGCGGTGAGCGTCTCCACCTCGGCCTCGAGCGAGTCTCTCAACTCGACCAGATCCGCACGGTCGACATCCGCCGGCAGGTCCGCTTCGTTGAAGTCCTCCGGGGGAGCCGGGACTCCTTGACCGGGGTTGGATGCCCGTACCAAGGCCTCGGCCAACGCAGCACGAGCGCCGTCGAGCGTGCTTCGAAGCTCGAAGTAGACGGCATCGGCATCGGCATCGCTGCCCGAGACGTCGACGACGACCTCATCGACGCGCCGGTGCCTTTCGAGTGAAGACTCGTGAAGCTCTCGCGCCAGCTGCCGCCACCTGGGGAGGTCGGCCGCGAACAGAGCTTGCTGTTCCTTGATGCCCAGAAGGCGAGCTCGCTCCTCGGCGACGACGCGCAGGGCCTCACTTCGCGCCATTCGAGCCACGTCGAGCGCCTCCTCCTTCTCTCGTGCAGCGTCGGCGGCCTCCTCCACCTTGTCGGAGATGTCCTCGCGGTCCTGAGCCGCCTCCTCGTCGACGAACTCTTCGGGAAGTTCGGGTTCAGGGTCCTCCGCCTCGGGTTCAGGCGCCTCGATCTCGATCTCCGCCGCCTCTCGTAGCGAGGCTCGCTCCTCTTCGGGCAGGGCCATCCAGGCCTCGAGGGCACTGCGGAGCCGAGCCGAGGCGGTGTCCCGGCTCGCGAGGGCGGCAAGGGACGCCTCGTCGGGTGGAGGCTCGGTGCCCGAGTCGGCTGGGAGCAAAGAGAGCAGCTCGATCCGGGTCAGGGCTTCGGTGTCGGTGCCCGGCTCTGCGACGCCGGCGGCCAGGCTTTCCAGCGCCTTGGCCTGGGCCTGCAGTCGGGCGGTCTCGGCATTCCAGGCGTCGAGCCTGCGCTGACCGGCCACAGACGCGTCTGCTCTGGACGCATGGGCGGCGAGCAGCTCGGTGCGCGCCCGCGGCGTCAGGCCCAAGAGCGCGCGAAGAGCCTCGAGCAGGTCGGCCTGGGCGCTCTGCAGCGGCGTCAGCTGAGCGGATGGCGGCGGAGCCTGTTCCGGCCCTGCCTCCGGGATCGGCGGGCTGAGCGCCTCGAGAACGATAGGAAAGACGTCATCGCGTAGAATCAGCAGCTCTTCCGCGTTGACCGCGGAATCCAACGTGCCGTCCAACAGCGCGCGCAATGCGTCGGCGCGAGCTTGCACCTCCGATGCGCGATCCTCGGC
>CAYGTG010000437.1:5710-6832 GCA_964352485.1 uncultured Nannocystaceae bacterium
ATCCTCGGCAGGCCCGTCGGGGGAGCGCGCGTCCGCGTTATCGACGACGTGAGCTTCAACCGCCGCCGTCTGAACGGTTGCTGGGCCGGGTTCCTGAGCATGCGCGCCAGGGACCAGCGCGAAAACGATCGCGGTGCCGAGAACAGCGTTGCACCCTGACCAGCGGAGAACCATGGGTCGACGGACGCCGAGGAACGCGTCCAAGAAGACACGGTAGCAGAGGTGCGGAGTCCACCCACATAAGCCGTCGAAACAGCAAGTCGGAACATCGATGCTGCTTGACCCGGTGGCGAAACACGAATAGATGCATTCCCGAAGAAGGGGCGGTGAGGCGCAGCTACGCGAAGTGGCAATGCGTGTCGGGAAGCGCCGTACACCACGCTCCCATCGACAACACCCCCCGACGCACAGTGGCCAGGGCTAAAAACCGGCTGCTTCCACCGCCCCACCGCGAAACCGGCTGAGTTTTGTCGATGCCTGACGATCACACCGCACCGAGCACCGCCGAGAAGCTGTTTCCGACTGCTCCCGAGCGCGGCGCGCCGTCCACGCCAACATCCTCCGGCCGGGGTCGGCTTCCAACCCCCTTGTTCGAAATCGCGGTTGCATCCATGTGGAGCGACGGCGCCCTGGCGGCGCGAGCCGTCGACCGTGGCCACGCCCTTGCCCGACAGCTTCGCTCGGCACCGCGCCGAAACGGGAGCCCATTCGGCGCCATGGCGGCCGGCCCCGTTCCCTTCGGCGACCTCGAGTTCGACGAGCTCCAGCCCGAAGAGCGTCCGTTGGCGTACGCAGTCGCGCTGTGGGTGGGGTCCGGCGGCGACCAGCCTCAGTCCCCACGACACGCGAGCTTCTCTCGTGGACTGCGGCTTCGTCTGCGCATCCACGATCGCGAGGCCGCGATGCTCCGCGACGTGGTCGCAGCCGTAGAAGCAACGGCCGAGTCGGAAGATGCGCACGCCTCTTTGGGCCTGCTCCTGACCGCGCTCGAGCCTGCACCAAACGCCCAGTAGTCGGGCTGCTCGACGTCCGCGTCGACCCCCGATTGCTGAGGACCAGTTCGGGACAGTCGTGCCGACGCTTCGGCGAAAGGTGCGAAGCTAGTACCTCACGCCCAAAGTC
>CAYGTG010000438.1:0-6831 GCA_964352485.1 uncultured Nannocystaceae bacterium
GTGCGGTCCCAGGCGTGCATCAGCGCGTGGAATCAAACTGATCGCCGCTCTAGGCCGGCGGGGCGATGCCGTCAGCCGTTTGGTCGCCGATGACCTCGAGCTCTCCGGGGCACGCGGTGGCGCCCAGGAAGGCGACGATGTCGTTGACCTCTTCGTCGCTCAACTTCCGATCGAGGAGCAACGGGTCGATGGTGAGTCCCTCTTGCGGAACGCCGCCGCCGGACATCAGCTTGACCGCGTCCTCGAGCGAGTCTGTGCTGCCGTTGTGAAAGTACGGGCCGGTCTTGGAGACGTTGCGCAGCGTCGGGGTCTTGAAGGCGTACTTTTGTGCTTCATCGTTTGAGACCTTGAAGCGACCCACGTCGGCCTTGTCATCCTTCACATCCGTGCCGATCCCGGTCACGTGATAGATGCCGTCGCTGAAGTTCGGGCCGTTGTGGCAGGTCATGCAGCCGGCCTTTCCCATGAACAGCGTCTGGCCACGCTTTTGCGCTTCGGACAGCTCCTGCTTGTCGTAGGCGGTGCCGCCACACAGCAGCGTGCGCTCGTAGGCAGACAACGCCTTGGCGACATGGTCGGGTTCGATCTTCGCCCCGTCGGCCAGGCTGAAGGCCTTGGCGAACGCGTCCTTGTACTCAGGAAGCGCTCCGATCTCAGCTGCCTTGTCCGCGAGCGTGTCGCCCAGGCCCATGTTTCCGCCCCCCAGCGCGCCGATGGCCTGCTTCTCTAGAGAGGGCGCGCGGCCGTCCCAGTAGAACTCCTTGTGCAGGCCGACGTTCCAGATCGTGGGCGAGCTTCGCGAGAGCTCCTTGCCCTTGGCACCGAGCGCGGTCTTGCGGCCATCGGCCCCACCGTGCTGGTTTTGGTGACAGCTGTAACAGCTTCGGGACCCGTCCGCGCTCAGGCGCTTATCCATGAAGAGCTTGTGCCCCAAGGCGACCTTTTCAGCGGTCATCGGGTTGTCCGTCGGAACGATCGGGGGATCGGTGATACCTGCCGGAAGCTTCCAAGCCCAGGCGGGTGCTTCTTCGCCTGTTGGCTTGTCGGGGTCGGCCTTCGTCACAGGCTTCGTCTTCACGTCGGACTTTCCCGTCGCTTCCTTGCCGTCCTTCGGCTTGCCCGATGTTCCGTCGTCGCATCCGGCGGCGAAGGGGAGGGTGCCGAGCATCGCGACCAAGAGCGTGCGTTTCATGGCCGCACTATGCCTGCTCGGTGGGGGCCTGCAAGTGCTGTCGGCCAGGGACCGTGGCTCAGCGCGGGACCCGGTCAGGGCCGTCGAAGTCGGCCATCAAGGCGTCGCTGAGCACGCGCCCAAAGTGCGTGTAACCCAGCGGCGTGAGGTGTAGATGGTCGCCCTTGGCGAGCTGAGGGTCCGCGGCGACCCACTGCGGCATGCTGCCGAGGCCCCCGGTGAGTTTCGACGTGTCGAAGAATCCACATCCCCGCTGCGCCGCAATCTCGCGTTGGGCGGTGAGAATCTCACGCAAGCGAGGTCGCACGCCCCACGCCTGGGTCTCCTCGTCTTGCAGCGGGTAGTCCACCGGCCCCACCAGGACGCAGCTCGCCTCGGGCACCGCCGCGGCGAAACGGCTGAGCACCGTCTCGAGGTGCTCTCGATACACCTCGATCGGTTCGTCTTCGTCGACGGACTCGTTGGCGCCGTACGCGAGGATGTACAAGGATGGCGAGCGGTCACGAAGCGCAGCGGACCACATCGGCTCGTCCCAGTTGACCATGTTGGCCGACCGCGTGCCGCCGATGCCCAACGCATCGACGACGACGCCAGGCTGGTTGCGTTCGAAGATACCCCCCATGAGCCGGACCTCCGCATCCGTGGCGACCTGGATCGTGATCGGGGTGAATGTCTCAGGCAGCGGGACCGCAACGGTTTTGAGCCCGAACGCATCTGCGGCCGTCGTCAGCGACATCGAGGTGGCGGTCTTCCCCTCGCCAAGCTTGACCGAAAACGATCCGCCGCCGGGCTGCTCGAGCAGTTGAATCGCGAAGCTGTCGCTGTCGTTGATGCTCGAGACGGCCGTCGCTTTGGCGTGCAGGGTGGAGCGAGCGCGCTTGTGCGTGCTGTGGGCGGATGCGCCCAGCAGTCCGTAGTATCCGTCGAGCTTTCCTTCCTTGCGTTGGCCGTGTTCGATCTTCCAGTGCTTGTTGGCGTCCAGTCGAACTGCGTCGTGTCGGTGCCAGCGCCAAAGCGGGACCAAGGTGACAAAGCCAACACCGCCATCTCCGAAGCGCTGCTGAAGGTAGCCGCGCAGGTAGCCTGGGTATCGATCGGCGGCGACGCTGCTGGCTCCATAGAACGCGACCCGGACCTTCTTGCCCTGCGTCGGGCGCTCCGCAAGATCCCGAAGCGCGTCATGGAACGCGTGCAGTGCTCGACCGGAAGGATCTTCGATCGGCGTGAAATGGACGTTGCTGTGGTCCGGAAGCGCCTCGCCGTGGACGATGGTTTGCACGGCGGCGTGGGCCGCGGTTGCGTCGGGGACGACGACGGGAGCGGAGGGTTCCGGGCCGACGGCGGGCGTTACCGGTCCAGGCGGCGGGGTGTCCGCTGTGGGGCGCGCGGCCTGCTCGGGAGAGGCCGGGCTTGGCGCGGATCCGTCAGGCGCGGAGCAGCCGACGAGCCATAGTGCTGCCAAGATTCCCGAGCGCCTCATCGATCAACGGTAGCAGCCCGACAGGTCTGCTCCCAACGATTCGCGCACTCGCGCGATTCAGTCGGCGGCGTCGATGGGCCAACCGGTCTGCATCAGCGATCGACAGGTTGCTGTTGCGTGGACCGGCGCATAGGCGAATGGCCCGGTGACAACCTCGTGGGTGTCGCTGGCGACGACCGAGAGGCACGCCCCCTTGGCACCGAGTACCTCCTGGTCCACCGTGACGCGAGCGTTGCCCCGCAGCGCTTCACCGCTGCGCTCAGCGCGAGCGCGGGTGCGCGAACGGTTGGACACGTAAAGGTCGCCGCTGCAGACCGACGAGTCGACGTGCACGGTCATGCCGGGGTGGCCATCGCCATCGACGTCCTCGCGCGACCACGAGACCTCGGAGGACCCCTTGAGGTCGACACCGTTGGAGGTGAATCCGAACTCGTTCGCTGGGAGCGACCGTGCGTCCATCCGCACCTTCACGCCGGCCACGGGCTTGATGACGACCATGCAGGCTTCCTGAGACAGCGTGATCTTTTCGTCGTCGTGTTTGACCCGGGCGAGAGTCCACGTATCGGTTCGAGTTTGCACCTCGCCTTTGAACGGGACGTCACGTTTCCCGAAGCTGACCTGGTGGCCGGCCCATACCTGACCGTCGACCGACTGTGCGGCCAAGGTGGCCAGCGGGTCGGTGAACAGTGGAAGGGCTGAGAGCATGGCGAGGGTTAGGAGGCTCACGGATGCGGTCCTTTCGAGTCGTCAAAGGAGCCCGGTACTGGGCCCCGGTTGGATGTCGCTCAGTGCGTCTTGGGGCCGCGTTTACGACGTGCGATCACCGTCTCGATGTTTCGGATCGCCTGCCGGATGTCGTCGTGCGGAACGACAATTCCGCCCCGCGCATGGACGAGCGGGGCAAGAACTGCGGAGCCCTGCCCGCCCACGACCCACGGCGTGTCCCCACACGCGTCGGCGTAGGCGTCGACGAGTTCGCGAGCACGGTGAGGTGGGGGCGCAAGCGTGACCGAAAGCCCAACGCACGCCGGCTTGAGGCGCTGAACCGACTGACCGACCGCCGCTGGAGGTGTCCGAGCGCCCAGCATCAGGGTGCGGAACGAGGCCTGGGCCAAGTGGAGCGCGATGCCGTACAGCGACAAAGCGTGTTCGTCTTCGGCGAAGCATGCCAACAACACGCGACGCGAGCCGGGTGGGGGCTGCAGCAGGCCGATGAGCTTGCGAGCCGTGGTCTCGAGCAACTGCGTCGCGATGTGCTCTTGGGCGATCGTGATGTCTCCCGCGTGCCACATCGCGCCAATCTTGAACATCACCGGGACGATGACTTGCTCGCAGATGACGGATGCGGACCCCAACGTGAGTGCGCGATTGACCGCCATCTCGATTCCGTCGGGGTCGAACGCCTGGACCGCATGAAGAATTTGTTCGCGGACCTGCTCGTAAGGATCCCCAAGGTGGGCTTGCTCGAGCGGCTGACTGGCCTCTGAAAGCACGACCTTCGCCGCTTCGCTGGGGGACATCCCGTCGCCGCATAGCGAGCGAACCCGCTGAATGAGCGCGATGTCGTCGTCGCTGTACACGCGGTACGATGATTCGGTCCGGCGCGGTACGGGGATGCCGTACCTTCGCTCCCAGGCCCTCAGCGTCGCCGCGGAGATGCCCGTCTTCTGTGCCACGACATTGATCCGGTATTTTCCTTCGTCTTCAGGCACGGTGCTCTTCTCCAAGGTGATGTGAGTGTGATTTGTACAAGGTTCATTGTCAAACCTTTGGTGAGAGTTATGCTGGGCATCGATGAATGACTCACCTGCCTCCCTCTCCTCCAAGACGGACCAACCCCACGCGGTGGTCATCGGCAGCGGCTTCGGGGGCCTGGCAGCTGCGGTTCGGTTGGGCGCGCGCGGCTGGCGCGTAACCGTTCTCGAGCGCCGCGACCAGCCCGGCGGTCGAGCCTATGTCTATCGACAAGACGGGTTCACCTTCGACGGTGGGCCCACCGTCATCACGGCGCCATTCTTGTTCGAAGAGCTGTGGGAGCTGTGCGGGAAGAAGCTCAGCGACGACGTCGACCTTCGCCCGGTGGCACCGTTTTACCGAATCCGGTTCGATGACGGCCAAACCTTCGACTACACCGGCGACGCCGACGCCATGCGAGAGCAGGTCGCAAAGTTCAACCCCGATGATGTCGAGGGTTACGACCGCTTCTATGAGATGAGCCGCAAGATCTTCGAGGTCGGGTTCGAGCGACTCTCGTTCGAGCCGTTTTCCAGCTGGTGGGACATGGCGAAGATCGCTCCGGACATGGTGAAGCTCAAGAGCTATCGCACCGTGTGGGGCTTGGTGGCCTCGTACGTCAAGAGCCACGAGGTCCGGCAGGTGCTCAGCTTCCACCCGCTGCTGGTCGGCGGGAACCCATTCGAGACGACTTCGATCTACTCGCTCATCTGCCACCTCGAGCGAAAGTGGGGCGTGTGGTTCCCGATGGGCGGGACCGGATCTTTGGTCAAGGGCCTCGTCGGTCTCATCGAGGGGCAGGGGAACAAGGTCGTCACCGGCCAGACCGTCGAAGAGATCCGGGTCGAGGATGGGAAGGCCATCGGTGTGACCATGGAAGACGGCCGCGAGATCGATGCGGACCTTGTCGTCTCCAACGCCGATTCGGCGTGGACCTACAAGAAGTTGATCCGGTCCGAGCACCGGAAACGCTGGACCGACGCAAAAGTGGACAAGGCTCGATTCTCGATGAGTCTGTTTGTCTGGTACTTCGGAACCGATAAGAAGTACGACAACGTCGCGCACCACACGATCATGCTCGGACCCCGCTACAAGCCGCTGCTCACGGATATCTTCAAGAACAAGACATTGTCCGAGGACTTCAGCCTGTACCTGCACCGTCCGACCGCGACCGACCCGTCGCTGGCTCCGGAAGGCTGCGATGGGTTCTACGTGTTGTCTCCGGTCCCACACTTGGATGCAGACGTCGACTGGGAAGTGGAGACCGAGCGCTACCGCAAGAAGATCGAGGCGCATCTCGAGGCTACGATCATGCCGGGCTTGAGCGAGTCGGTGGTGACCTCGCGCTGCCTCACCCCACAAGGCTTCCGGGACGATCTTCTGTCCGTCAAAGGCGCCGCCTTCGGTATGGAGCCGGTCTTGCTGCAGAGCGCGTACTTCCGTCCGCACAACGTCTGCGAGGACATCGAAAACCTGTTCCTCGTCGGCGCAGGTACGCATCCGGGCGCGGGCGTCCCCGGCGTGCTCTCCTCGGCGAAGGTCCTCGAGCGGGTACTCCCCGATCTGCCCTTGAGCAGCCACGAGGCTGCCTCCGCCCCGACCGACGTCAAAGTCGCCGACGGCAAGAAACACGATGCCGCCTGAGTCGACCGCACTCGCGGTCTCGGCCGACGCCTCCTCGGACCTTGCGGTCTGCAAAGCTCTGCTTGCCAAGGGCAGCAAGAGCTTTTCCGCCGCGTCTTGGCTGCTGCCGCGACGGATGCGGGACGATGCGGCCACATTTTATGCGTTTTGCCGGGTGGCCGACGACGCTGTGGATGACAGCGGTGATCCTGCGCGCGCCGTCGAGCGGCTTCACGTTCGGCTCGAGCGCATTTTCGGCAATCAGCCCGAGAACGACCCCGTCGACCGAGCGCTGGCGCGCGTTGTCCATCGTCACGCGATGCCGAAGGCCCCGTTCTCTGCGCTGCTCGAGGGGTTCGAATGGGATGCTCAAGATCGGCGCTATCGGACGCTGTCGGACGTGTTGGCCTACTCGGCTCGCGTCGCGTCGGCGGTCGGGGTCGTGATGACCTACCTGATGGGGGTCCGCGACCGGGACACGCTCGCGCGCGCGTGCGACCTTGGAGCCGCGATGCAGCTGACCAACATCTGTCGCGACGTCGGCGAGGATGCCCGGCGTGGTCGCATCTACGTACCCGAGGACTGGCTCGAGCAGGGCGGCATCGATCCTCAGGCGTGGCTTCGCGACCCTTCGTTTGGCCCGGCCGTGGCGGGCGCGACCGAGCGGCTGCTCGCCGAGGCTGCTCGACTCTACGTCCGCTCGCAGCCGGGCATTGGGGCGCTACCCTCGGACTGTCGGCCTGCCATTCGCGCGGCCGGCTTGATCTACGCCGACATCGGACGCGTGGTCCGCGAACGCGGG
>CAYGTG010000439.1:0-1962 GCA_964352485.1 uncultured Nannocystaceae bacterium
ATCTTCGCCGGAGGCGTCGGCGGCCTCGCCCTCGCGGGGCTGCACGTAGAGCGGGTCGAGGTTGCCGTTCGCATAGGCCGTCCCGACGCAGACCTGCAGCGCGCTGCCAGACTTCCATGACGCACCGTGGGTCGGAAGATGCTGCAGCCAGGCGTGAAAAACGGTTTGGCGCGAGACCGCGTCCCCGGCGGTGAGCACGTCCCCACGCGAGAGGTCCTTGGTGTCGACGCCTCCGAGGTTGAGTGCGATGCGTGAGCCCGCTCCGATCCTGTCTTGAGCGTCGCCGCGGACCTGGGCGGCGCGGGTCCGGAGCTGATGCGGTGCTCGCCCCTCACCCACGGGCTCGAGGCGCAGCGGCGTCTCCTTGCCGACGTCGACCACACCCCGCTGCAGGGTTCCGGTAACCACGGTTCCGTGTCCCCGAATCGAGAACACGCGGTCCAGCGGAAGGATCGGATCGCCTTTGGTGCCCCGGCGCGGGATGTGTTCGACAAGCTTGACGATGGCCGAGCGCAGCGTGTCGAGCCCCTCCTTCGTGTGGGAGCTGCAGGGAATGATCTGGGACGCCTCGAAGATCGTGCCGGCCAGCGCCTCGCGGACGTCGTCCGCGGCCAGCTCGATGGCTTCTTCGTCTCCCTCGAGTCGGTCGACCTTGCTTAGTGCGACGACGCCGTGTTTCACCCCCAGTAGCCGGCACACGTTGATGTGTTCTCGGGTCTGGGGCATGACCCCGTCCTCGGCCGAAACCACGAGGATGACCGCGTCGATGCCACCGGCCCCGGCGACCATGGTCCGCACGAAGTTCTCATGACCCGGGACGTCCACGATCGAAGCCTCGAGCCCAGCCTTGATGGGCCACGGGGCGAAGCCGAGTTCGATCGTGATGCCGCGGCGCTTCTCTTCGGGAAGTCGGTCGGTGTCGGTGCCGGTAAGGGCGCGCACCAGAGTCGTCTTGCCGTGGTCAATGTGCCCGGCGGTCCCGAGAACCAGGGAGCGCGGGGCTTTAGCCATGCGGCCGAGTGTCGTCCTCTGCGCGCCGCCGGACAAGTAGGGGGGCGCGGTCTGTGCGTTGCTGTGCCCTCACGCGCCGGTGGTGCTACCCTCGCGCTGTATGGGCCAGGCCGAAACGACGCCGCTGCCGGGCGCTATCGGGCGCTATCGCATCACCCGCAAGATCGGGGAGGGCGGCATGGGCGTGGTCTACGCGGGGTTTGACCCGGAACTGCAGCGCGATGTGGCGGTCAAGCTCATGCGCTCCGGTCAGTTTCGAGGCAACGTCCAACGGGCGAGCGACCGCCTGCGCCGCGAAGCCCAGATCACGGCTCAGCTTGCGCATCCCAACGTGGTCACCATCTACGACGTGGGCAAGTCGGACGACGGCGTCTACATCGCCATGGAGCTTGTGGACGGCCCCTCGCTTGGTCACTGGATGAGGCAAGACGCTCGGGCATGGCGGGAAGTCGTCTCGATGTTCTTCGGGGCGGGTCGCGGGTTGGCCGCAGCTCACGATGCCGGCCTCATCCATCGCGACTTCAAGCCATCCAACGTCCTGGTGGGTGACCGGAGAGCGCGCGTGGTCGACTTTGGTCTGGCGCACGAAGGTCCGGTCCGCAGTCGACCGCCGGCGCCTACCGCAGATGTGCTCTCCACCGCTCCCAGCGACAGCGGCCGCGGCCGTCTCGACGACATCCTCACCACCTCGTCGGTGACCACGACCACCAACAGCGCCGGCGATGTGTCGGTCACGATCTCCTCACTTCGTGATGCTCGGGGCGGAGCTTCGGTACGTGACATCGAGTCGACGGCCGCCGATGCGATGACGATCACGGTCGATGGCGACGACCCCGTGACGGTCGAGGGCAGCGTGACGACGACCGGGCATTTTGTCGGCACTCCGGCCTACATGGCCGCGGAACAGTTCCTCGGCGGCGATGCCGACGCCCGCAGCGATCAGTTCTCGTT
>CAYGTG010000439.1:1972-4593 GCA_964352485.1 uncultured Nannocystaceae bacterium
CTTGTATGAAGGCCTCTATGGCGAGCGCCCGTTCGAGGGCGATACCGCCTCGGAGATCGCGAAGAACGTCGTCGCAGGCAACATCCGCCCCATCCCCAGCCGGGCGCGAGTTCCCGGTTGGATCCGGAACATCCTGCTGCGCGGACTCGAACCGGACCCGACCCAGCGGCACGAGTCGGTCAAGGCGCTGCTCGCGTCGATCTGGTTCACGGCCCGCATCATGCTCGATTGAGCGCCTGTCTCGGTTTGTGCACGGCGCTTGCACTGCAGGACTCTCGACCGGAGTCCGCCCATGATCGCAGTCGACCGTTCCCCTCCCCGTGCCCTTGGTCCTCTTGCCACCGCTGTCTATGGTGTCCTCGAGAAGTACACGTCGTTTCCGTGGCCCGTGCTCAAGGCGCAGTGCCGCCGCAATGGGATCGACCCCCTCCACCTCTCGCCCGCCATGTTGGGCGCACTGATTCAAGACCTCGCGCTTGCGGTGGGCCGCTTCAACTCCATGTCCGCGGGTCTGTCTGTGCGTCGCGACCTGGTGGCGCTGCTTCGGACGGAGACCGAGCGATTGCCCTAGTCGACGCGTCTACGGGTCCGCCGGCCCAATCTCGGGTTCGTCGATACACGCCTTTGATCGGGCGTACGAGGCCGATCGACGGCCGGCCTTGCTGGATCCCCAGCGTCCATGCCATCTCTGCTGCCGATGCGTCTGCGCAGTGCGGCGATAGGCTTACTCGGTCTCGCGATCTACGCGTGGTCTCCGGACGTGGCGGCCAAGGGGAAGTCCAAGTCCGAGCCGACCTGTGAGGTCGAGGTTGCTTCGGGCGATACGCTCAGCGCAATCGCGGCCAAACACGGGGTCAGCGAGAAGGAGCTCATCTCGGGCAACCCTGCGCTGGCGAAAAACCCCAACCTGCTTCGGGTCGGCCAGGTGCTCAACGTCTGCGTCGGAGCGCCCGAGGACGACGGCTCGAACTCGAAGAAGGCCGGCCGCAGCAAGCCCAAGCGTGGTCGCTCGTGTGAAGGCGGGGGTCGGATCACCAAGCACGAGGTTGCTTCGGGCGATACGCTCAGCCGGATCGCGCAAAGCTACGCCGTCAAAGAGAGCGCGATCACTCGCCACAACAGGGCGCTTCGTGAAGACCCCAACAAGCTCAGGGTTGGCCAAGAGATCGACGTCTGCGTGGCCGACGGAAGCGTTGGGTCGGCGAAAAAATCCAAGGCCTGTGACTACGTCACTCCGCTGCACACGCACAACGTGGTGCCGGGGGAGCACCTGGGGCAGATCGCCGGCCGCTACGGCGTCCGAAAGCGCGACCTCACCAAGCTCAACGCGAAGCTTCGAAAGAATCCGGACATGCTCAGCGTGGGGCAGAGCATCCGTGTGTGTCCGGTGATCACCCCACACGAGCGGACCAAGATCACCTACACGGTTCAATCCGGCGACAACCTGGGCTCGATCGCGCAGCGGTATGGGCTCACGCCCAGCGAGCTCGAGCGCTATCAGCGAGGTAAACTCGAAAACGCCAACTCGCTCCGCGAGGGACAGACGCTCACCGTCTGGGCCGATGGTGGCGTGGTCCCGGGCTTTGCTCGCATCGACCGCGACAAAGGCAAGCTCAAAGCGGGAGTTCAGCTGCCCCCGGGGCGGCACTACGTCGTCAAATGGGAGGGCGGCGCCTGGGGCACCGGCAAGACGGTTCGCGTCATTCAGTCCGCGGTCGCCAGCTACAAGCGCAAGCTACCCGGCGGACCCAAGGTCCACATCGGCGACATCAGCAAGCGCGGCGGCGGCAAGTTCCGGCCGCACCTGTCTCACCAGCACGGTCGCGACGTCGACATCGGCTACGTGCTCGAGGGCAAGTTTGCCCACGAGAAGCGGTTCCACTCCGCCGTCCATGGCAACCTCGACATCGCGCGGACCTGGACGCTGATCAAGGCGTTCGTCGACTCCGGCGAGGTCACGTACATCTTCATGGACTACCGAATCCAAGAGAAGCTGTACGAGTACGCCAAGAAGCGCGGCTACAGTGAAGACACGCTCGACGAGCTGTTTCAGTACCCACGCGGCAAACGTCGGACGCACGGGCTCATCCGCCACTGGAAGGGTCACCACAACCACTTCCACGTGCGCTTCCGGAAGTAGGCGCGACGGCTACTCGGCGGCCTGAATCGCCAGCTGGAGCGTCCACAGGACGCTGTTGTTTTTGCCGGTGCACTCCGCCTGCAGCGGGACTCCGAAGTTTTCGGCGGGGACAGCCAAGGGGCACGAGCCCATGCTCTCGTCGAAGAGAACGTCTGAGTCCCACAGCTCGATGACGACGCCCTTGGCGAAGTCCCCGGTGGGGATGCTCTCAAACAAGACCTCGCCCCACATCGGTGTGTTCGAGTTGTTGGCCTCGGCGGTGGAGTCCAGGACGCCGGCGACCGTCACCTCGACGTAGGGATCAGGCAACCCGCCGCCCGCATCCCAGAATGCGCCATTCTCATCGGTGAGCGAGGTGGTGGCGGAGAAGACATGCACCTGCCACAGCGCATCGCTGTCGGCGACGCAAGCTTCGGCGCAGCTGGTCCCCGCGGGGCAGGCCTGACAGGAGAGGCCTCCGCCGCCACACGCTTCGTTGGAG
>CAYGTG010000439.1:4603-6828 GCA_964352485.1 uncultured Nannocystaceae bacterium
CATCGCAGCAGCCGTCACAGGTGGACTGGCATGCGGTGGAAATGCATGAGCCTTCTGAGCACGCGAAGTCCGCGTCGCAACCCTGGCAGGTCTGGCCTTGAGACCCGCACGCGGCGGCTGTGGTGGCGTCGAGATCGATGCAGTCCCCCGAGGCGTCGCAACACCCTGTGCAGGTCGAGTCGCACGGGAGCACGCACGAGCCTGCTGCGTTGCAGGTGCTGCCCTGCGAGCACACCGAGCACTGCAAGCCATCGACGCCACACGCGGCCAGCTCGGTGCCGGCCAGGCAGTCATCGCCGTCACAGCACCCCTCGCAGTTTTGGGCGTTGCACAACGGCAAGGGTGCACACTGGCCTTCATCGCAGAAAGAGTCGGGGCCACATGCCACGCAGGCGGCAGCAAGTGCACCGCAAGCCTGGTCGAGATCTCCGGCCAAACATCCGCCCGCGGCCTCGAGGCAGCCCATGCAGCCTCCGCCCGATGGGTCGCCGGTCGTGTCGGGGTCGACGGTCTCCGCCGAGGTGCTGTCTCCGGTGGAGCCGGTGTCGTCGAGGCCATCGGTCGCCCCCGTGTTCTCGCCTTGCGGCTCTGAAAAACAGCCCGAGCCGAGCCCAAGGGGCAACAGCACGCTCAGACTGAGGCCGAGCGTGCGACGGGCTAGAAGTGGCACTCCACCACCATCGCGGTGATGTTGTCCGTACCGCCAGCTTCGTTGGCGCGATCGATCAGCTCCCCGACCGCGGCCTCGAGGTCTTGGTTTCGCTTGGTGATGTCATGGATCTGCTCATCGGTGAGCATTCCGGACAGACCGTCGCTGCACAGCACGAAGCGGTCACCATCCTCGAGGTCGACGCGGGCAATGTCGACGACGACGTTGTCGCGCATGCCCAGCGCGCGGGTGATGACGTTCTTGTGGGGGAAGTTTCGAGCTTCCTCCTCCGTCATGTCCGGGCGCGCCTCCTTATAGTCCTCGAGCAAGGAGTGATCCCGCGTCAGCAGGTGGATGATGCCGTCGCGAACGCGATAGACCCGCGAGTCGCCGACGTGGGCGACGAAGGCCGAGTTGCCCTTGATGATGAACGACACCAAGGTGGTGCCCATGCCGCGCAGCTGCGGGTTCTTGGCCGCGCTTTCGTGGATCTTCGCGTTCGCCAACCGGATCGAGGCGACGAGTCGGTTCTCCACGTAGGACAAGTTGTGGTCGTATCGATACGGCCACGTCGCGTCTTGGTCTTTGCTGTGGCGATAGAATTCACCCATCACTTCGGCGGCGAGCTTGCTCGCCACTTCGCCCGACGCGTGGCCGCCCATGCCGTCGGCGACCATGAAGAGCTGCTCATCCTCAATCAACGCGAAGTAGTCCTCGTTGTGAGTCCTCTTCATGCCGACGTCGGTCTTGGCCGCGTATCGGATTCGCACCTCGGAAGCATCGTAGCGGACCGGCGAGGGGGAACCAAGGGGGTTGCCCCGGTCCAGGCGGGCCGGACGTCGTCTTGATTTCCCTTCCGAAAGGTGAGCTTGACTTCTGTTCAGTGTTTCGTCAGAGTCAGTGCCCCCGCAACGTGGCTGCCGTGCACGAATCTGAATCTCAGACTCCTTCCACCCCCCGGAGCACTTGCGTTGGACGTCTGGTTGCGGTGGGAGACGAGTTGCTCAGCGGCGACACGGTCAACACGAACGCTTCGGATCTCGCCTCTCGTTGTCGCGAGCTGGGGATCACGCTCGACCGCGTCATCACCGTGCGGGATCGCATCGAGGAGATCAGCGCCGCGGTCCGGGAGTCGGTAGACGCCGACGTTTGCTTCGTCAGTGGTGGCCTGGGCCCGACCTCCGACGACCGAACTGCGGAAGCGGTTGCGCACGCGGCAGGGGTCGAGCTGAAGCGGGACGAGGCCGCCCTCGCCCGACTCGAGGCGAAGTTAGCCGCCATGGGTTACGACATGCCCGCGATGAACCGCAAGCAGGCCGACTTTCCGGCCTCCGCCACCATCGTACCCAACCCGATCGGCACCGCCGAAGGCTTCATGGTGTCGGTTCCGGCCGCTGACGGACGCCCGGTCTACGTCATGCCCGGGGTGCCTCGGGAGATGCGGCGCATGTTCGACAGCCAGATCGCGCCGGCCTTGGTGCAGCGGTTCGAGCTCGTTCCGACGCCGCGGCGGATCTATCGCGCACTGGGCCGAGGGGAGTCGTCCCTGGCCCGCGCGCTGCCGGGCCTGCCGGGC
>CAYGTG010000440.1:0-6821 GCA_964352485.1 uncultured Nannocystaceae bacterium
GCCCACCCCCGCTCGACGGCGTTGCCGGTGCCGTCGGTTCCCACGAGAATAACCCCGCCAACCGAGGCCGCACCGCCGAACAGCTCGCCCTCGCCCATCGTGGCCTCCTGCAGCGACGAACCGTCCTCCGGGGAGAACAACCCTACCCAGCGCTCGACCGCCACCGCACCGCCGGACTGCACAACCGAGGCACTCCCGAACACCGTGAGGGTCTCGTCGGCCACCACCACGCCCGTGCCCCGGTCCACGTCGCCCGCGACGTCGTGCACCACCGCCCAGGCGCTGTCGCCGTCGGGGTGAAAGCGCTGCACGAGTACGTCCTGCGAACCGGCGCCCGTGAAGCCCGCCCCCACGACGACTGCGTCTTCGCCCAACACGCCGAGGCCGGAAAACTGCTCGAGCGTCATCGCCTCGCTGGACCGGACGTAGGACCACATCACCGCGCCCGACCGCGTGCACTGCGTGCTGCAACCGTCGGATTCTTCGCCATTGCCGTCGTCGCAGGCTTCCCCAGGGTCTACCGTGCCGTCCCCACAGACCGGGTCGGGACCGCCGGTTGTCTCGGGACTCGAGGTCGAACCCCCAGTGCCACTCCCATCGGTGCTCACCGTGGATGAAGTCGATCCCTCGCCGCTGGTGAGCACGGTGGGGTCCGATGCCGCCGAGTCAGTGCCGGTCCCCGATGACCCCATCGCGTTGGGGGTCACGCACAGGCCGGAGAGCGCTCCGGCGTAGTCCCCATAACGACGACCACTTTCACAGTCGTCGTCCGCGAACGAGCAGAGTCCTGTCTCTTCGCAGATGCCGTCACCGCACTGGGTGCTGTCGGTGCACGAAAACGCGCTCGCCCCACAGCCCAAACCCGGTGCTACAGCCGCGAGGAGTAGCGCCCCCCATCCCCTCGCTCCTCTCACCCCGCATGAAGACTATCATCGGGTGATTCGCAGACTTGGACTCCATACGCCGATTCTTCCCGTTCGGACACCACGGTGTCCTGGAGGGACCGCTGCGCGCTCGGTTTTGGCTCGGCAACTACGGTGCGCTCGGGTCCTCACTCAAGGCGTCCAACGAGCGACGGACCTCCTGACGTTCATCGGAGAGTTGCCCGTCCGCGAACGTTCGTGCGTGCTCATCGAGTACCGATCGGGCCTCGTTGGGCTTGCCATCTCGGACGAGTTCCTTCGCCTTGCGGATGAGCGCCAGCTCTTCCACCAATCGGCTGGGAGGACGTTTTGGACCCGCGCTCTCGACCTTGGGCTTCGCCTTGGGCCCACGAACCCGCGCCGAGGCGTCGGCCTCGACTTGGGGCACGATACCCTCAGAGTGCTCGAGCGCCGGTATCGGTGGGGGCGGCACCGCGACCTTCGCAGCCCGAGCCGGGGTCGGCTCCGATGCGCTGACGTCCATCCGAGGCTCAGACGCGTCGAGCCCAGGTGTGGGATATGGCGTCTGCGACCGCGTCGCGACGCCGATGCCAACCGCAAGAACCCCCGCGGCGGCGGCGGCCCAGATCCAGCCCATGGCGCCGAGCCCCGTGGTCGCGGTTGCCACCGCGCCCGCGCTCGCCGATGGAAGGCAGGCGGCCATGAGGGCACGTTGCAAGCCGACCCGACGCTCGGACTGCATCTGGACCTGCATCGAGGCCACCTCCACGTCTTGATGCGCCGCGTCGCGCAGACGACCCCACGCGGCCCGGACTCTCGAGTAGACCGTCCCCAGCGGGATCTCGAGCAGCTCGGCGGCCTCCGCTGCAGTGAACCCTTCGACTTCCACCAGGACGAACGCGGCGCGCTTGTCCTCATCGAGCGCTTCGAGCAACGTCTGCACCGAGCGTCGAGCGTTGGCTTGTTCGAACGGAGCGTCGACCCCCTCGACCAGGCGCTCGGTCAGCACGAAGCGGCGACGATGGTTCTCGTCTTTTCGGCGATAGCGAAACGCAACGCGCCGGGCGATGCCGTACAACCACGTCCGGGGCGACGACCGGCCTTCGAACGAGTCCCAGCGCCGGTGCGCGGTGACGAAGACATCTTGCAGGCCGTCGTCGAGCGAAGGACCCGGCACGCCGAGGTACTGCAGCGTCCGAAAGACGAAGTCGCCATACTCAGAGAACAGCTCCCCGATGGGGCCGGGTCCGGCGGACTGCACGGGCGCGTTCATGTCATCTCCGGCCTCGCCAGCGAAGCGCGAGGCCCAATCGCAGCACCACCGATGGCAAGCGGTGAAGGCCACCGACATCGGCCACCTCGAAGCGATGCCGGAGCAGGGGCGCGGCGACCTCGAGGAATCCCTCGGGTGCAAAACGTCCGCGCGCGGGTGCGAGTCCGGCTCGCAGCGCAGGGGCGACCCACAACGCGTTGATGTCGTTGGGGCTCTCCAACCCGCGCGGCCGTCCCTGAACGACGCCCAGCTCGGCACGCCCACACAAAGGCGCTACGACCGCGCCCGATTCCAGGACCCAGCATGCCTGCGCGAGCCCTGCAAACAGTCGAAAGGTCGATGCGACGCCCTGCTGCTCGCGGGACTCGGGGCCCAGCGTGGCCACAGCGCCGATGTCGACTTCGAGGGCGTTGCGACGCAGCCCAACATCGGCTCGCAGTGCCACACCTCCGCGAGGCAACGTCCCCAAGCTGCCCGCGACGCCAAGGACGGCGGTGGGAATGAGCGGCACCCGCTCGGGCCTGGAACGCAGCGGCTCCGCGGACTCCGGTTCGGGGATCGGCTCCGGTTCGAGCATCGGCTCCGGTTCGAGCATCGGCGCCGGTTCGAGCATCGGCGCCGGCTCCGGCTCCGGTGTCGGCTGGACTTGGGCCGCGGTGCGAAGCGGGTCGACGCGCACCGCGACGATGAGCGCAACCGCCTCGGTCAGCAGCGCACAGTCGTTCGACTCGACGACGCGCTGCGTATCCTCGTAGCCAACCTCCACCCGCCACTGCGTCGCGGCGGAGCCCGAGACCGACAGGACGACGGGCGATGGAGGGACACCGGCCAACTCCACGATCTGTGCCTCCAGCTCGGATGAATCCACGCACTGCGCCGGACCAACCCAACGCACCTCCACCGAGGGCTGTGCTGGCGACCCATGCAGAGCCATCGCCAGCAGACCGAAGAGCATGTCCCATCATACCGTGCACCACCACCGGCTTGCTACGAGGCTGTGGCACCCAGCGCGACGAAGCTGTACTGCGAGCTGGGGAAGTCCTCGCCGCACTTGAAGCTCTCCGGTGCTTGCCAAGCGGTCTTCACGTCGATGTCGTAGGTGCCCGCCTCGGTCGGCGCGAGGAACTGGGCCGATTGTCCACCGTGCACATCTGGGGGTGATCGGTCGAGCCACCCTGCCTGAAGCGCGACGTCGAAGCCACACCCGGGCGCGTCCCCGGTCGAACAGGATGCGTCGATCGGAGCGATGGAGGGGCCGCCGAACCATGCTCCTTCGTACCAGGCGTCGTACGACGGAGCGATGGGCGCGACTCTGACCGCGTCGGTCGCGATCAGGACCGGGGCATCGCCATCGTTCGGTAGCATCGGCTGCTCGAGCACCACATAGCGAGAGGCCCCCAGCGCGAACCCGGGCGACTCCACCACGAAGCGCGCCCTCACGCTTTCCGCGAATGCCGGCAGCAGCGCGCCCACGTCTGCCGGGCTTTCAAATCGCACCTCGATCGAGATGTCTTCGTCGACGAAGTCCGTCCCGTCGCGCATCCCGCTGAGGACGCAGGCGAGCGCGAGCGTGACCTCGGTTCCCTCCCCTTCTTCCTTCGGCAGGTTGAACACCTCACCCAGGACCGCTTCGCACGACCCCACGCCCGTGAACGAGTTCTTGAACCCAAGTACGTTGGGAGCGAGCCCCGACGAGTCCCAATCGACCCTCGGATAGGACCCGTCGCACAGGTCCGGCTCCCCTGTCTCATCTCCGGTCTCGCCCCACGGCCCGGTGTCGAGCACCCCCGTGTCGGCGAAGCCGGTCGAGGTCCCTTCTTCGGTTGTCCTGCCGGTGTCGCCCCATGGCCCCGTGTCCACCGCGCCCGTCTCGGCGCCGCCGGTGGTTCCGCTGGAGCTACCCGGGGCGGTGTCGCTCTCCGACTCGCCGGTCGTCGCGGTTTCCCCCAGGTCCTGGGTGACGTCGCACCCGCCCGCGATGGATGTGATCAAGGAGACAAGGGCCAAGTTCTTCAAGTTCTTCATCGTAGTGCTCCGGCACGTATCAGCCGGCCTCACCAGGTTGAGTCTCGCGACCTGGCGATCGCCATTAACCCACGTCGGTTTTTTTTCGATTCTCCTTCGCGGGGCTCGCGCTCGTGGGCGCAAATGCGCTGAATCGCTCAGCCTGGGTGGGTCTCAGCCACGCAGGCCAGCAACCCCTCGCCGTACTTCTCGAGCTTCGAGGGCCCGATGCCATGCGCCAACATCAGCTCGTCCGCCGTGCGCGGCCGCAGCAACGCGACGTCTCGCAGCGTCCGGTCGCTGGCCACGACGTACGGTGGCACGCCGTCGTCCTTGGCACGCTCACGTCGATACTTGCGCAGGGCCTCGAACACCACCAGCGCCGTCTCATCGAGCTCGGGGGCATCGACCGAACCTCGCTTGGCACCGCGGCTGCGGGACGAGGATGACGGCGTGACCTCGACCGCTCGCGGCAGCACGAGACGCGCTGGCCGGCGCCCCGCCATCACGTCCTTGCCGTCGTCGGTGAGGTAGACGACCGGGTGTGGGTCGCCCATGAAGTCGGCCCACCCGGCGGTGACACACCGGCGAAGCAGCTTGGTGATCCAGGCCTCGGAGTGCTCCGAAAGCGCGCCATGCGTGCGCGTGTTCTCCAGGCCGGCCCGTTCGATGCGAGGGTCCTTGTTGCCCTTGAGCAGCTTGGCTGCGGCGGTGAGTCCGTAGCGACCGTGCACCCGCGCAATGCCGGAGAGCGCCTTGCGAACGATGAGGGTGACCTCTTCGGGGTCGTGCGCCTCCTCGCCCATGTGCTCGCACGCGTCGCACATGCCGCAGCCCGCCAGCGTTTCGGCTTCGTCGCTGAAGTAGCGGAGAATCGCATCGTGCCGGCAGCTACCTCCTTCGGCCCACCGCATGAGCTCGAGGAACAGGTTCCACTTGTGCTCGAATACGGCCTTGGGGGTGGGCTCGCCGTCCATCCCCCGCTCGAGCAGACGCCGACGCAGCTGAACGTCGGAGGGCGTGTACATCAGCAGGCCCGTCGCCGGATCACCATCTCGGCCGGCGCGACCGACCTCTTGGTAGTAGGCCTCGATGGAGCTCGGTGGCGCGAGGTGGACGACCACCCGGACATCACCGCGATCGATCCCCATGCCGAAGGCGTTGGTCGCCACGACGACATCGAGTTCACCACCGATGAAGCGCATCTGCACCTCCTCGCGGTGCGTTCCGGTCATGCCTGCGTGGTACGGCGCCGCGGCCCAGCCCAACTGCTCGAGGCGACTGGCTTGCTCCTGCGTCGCCTTGCGCGTGGGCGCGTAGACGATGGCCGTCCCCAGGCGCTCACCCTCGGGCGTTCCCAAGGCGTTCTTGAGCGCGTCGTCGACGTGCGGATCGCGTTCCTTTGCGTACCGCAATTCCTTGACCCGCAGCGCGAGGTTGGGGCGCGCGAAGCCCTTGACGATCTGCGGGGTGTCGTCGGGCAGACCCAGGCGCGAGAGAATCTCGTCACGCACGATCGGCGTCGCGGTGGCGGTGCAGGCAAGCAAGCGGGCCGAGGGGAGCGACTGCACGAAGTCGCCGATCTGCATGTACTCGGGACGAAAGTCGTGCCCCCACTCGCTGATGCAGTGCGCCTCGTCGACCGCCACCAGCGGCACGTTGAGCTGCTGCGCGATCCCTCGAAAGCCACCGAACGCGAGCCGCTCGGGGGCGACGTAGACGATGTCGAACTCGCCGCGCGCGATCGCTCCCATCCGGGCGCGGACCTCGTCTCCGGGGAGCGTGGCCGCAAGGTACGTGGCCCGCACGCCCATGGCCGTCATGGACGCGACCTGGTCGGCCATCAGCGCAACGAGCGGCGAGATGACGATCGTCGTCCCGCCCAGCAGGGTCGCGGGCAGCTGGTAGGTGAGGCTCTTGCCGCCGCCGGTCGGGGCGACGAGCAACAGCCGGCGACGCTCCAGGAGCGTCTCCATGGCCTCACGCTGACCGGGGCGAAACTGCGTGTGGCCGAACCGTTTCAGGCCCGCGTCGAGATCGACCGAAGGAGAGGCGTCAGGCACTACGAAGCTGGCACACCGAAACACGAACGAGGGGTCGGCCGCAACGGCGTTGCGTTGCATTCGCGAGTTTTGCGCCGCGCAGCACGCTCGAGTGTTGCACCACGTTCAACCCCAGTAGCGCGCAACCGGGCGCCGCGAGCGGGGCTTTTGGCGGCCGAACCCACGCCGCCAAAGACCTCGCGAGCGCGCCGACCAAGGCCTCCCTCACGAGCCACGGCGCTTCGTCGGCGGGAGCGACTCCGCCACAGACCCGCGGCCTCGACAGCCGGCGCACCGCTAGGCACCATGCTCATCGGGACACTGGATGCAGGATTTGAACCTAAGGGTGCGGTGCGGGGTGCTTGTCGCAGCAGCGATGTTGGTGGGCTGCGCGGAGCCTCCGCGTGACGACGAGGCCGTCGCGGAGTCACAGACCAACCCGACCAACAGCCCGACGACCTCCACGAACCCCACCACGACCGACCCCACCGTCAGCGACGAGACGGGCGACAAGCTGGACGTGGGCGAGGATACGGACACCGGTCCGGAACCTCCGCTTGAGGTCGAGTTCAGCTACATCTGGATCGCAAACTCGGACCCCGGAACGGTCTCGAAGAT
>CAYGTG010000441.1:0-1977 GCA_964352485.1 uncultured Nannocystaceae bacterium
TCCGTAGGCTGAGTAGGCCCCGATGGTGCCCGCCGACACCAACACCGCCGTCGCGGCCACGACCCAGGGCACCAGGCTGCCCCGTCGCCGAACCCGACGTTCACCCTCGAGGTCGGTCGTATCGACGACCGGCGGCGGAGGCTCGGCGGCCTGGCCCGAGCTCTGCGTCTCTGGATTCCACGGCATCTGTCCATCCGCCCAGGGCTTGGCCGGTGGTGGCGGGCGCGAGGGCGTCTGCACGATCCCGCCAGAGCCGATGTTGAGGGTCGACTTCACGATGCGCTCGGCCGTCTCCTGGCCGAGATCCCCGGCGAACGCCTGCTGGAGCAAGACCGCGACCTCGGCCGCATTGCCTGGCCGCTCGGATCGGACCTTGGCCATCAGGCGCTCGATCAGCGCCTGGGTCTGGACGAGTCCAGCGAGGTCGGGATTGACCACCGTCATCTTTGGCGTCGGCCCGTAGAGCTGACTCTGCATCGTGATCGCGACGTCATCCGATCGGTACGGAACCGCGGCGGTGAGCAGCTCGAACAAGATGACCCCGAGCGCGTAGAGATCGGCCCCCGCATCTACGGACTCACCGCGCACCTGCTCGGGCGACATGTACTCGGGCGTGCCGAGCACCGCCCCCGCAACGGTGATGCGGTTTCCCGCCCTGGCGACCCCGAAGTCGATGAGCTTGACCACCGGCTCCTTTCCGTTCTTCGGGTCGCAGATGAAGATGTTCTGGGGCTTGAGGTCGCGGTGCACGACCCCGGTCTCGTGCGAGTGCTCCAGACCTTGGCAGATCTGCAGTGCGATGCCGAGCGCGACCTCGGGCGAGAACGCTCCATGGGAATCAATGGCCTCGGCCAGCGTTTCGCCCCGCAACAGCTCCATCACGCAGAATGCACCGCCGTCGGGCGTCTCGCCGTAGTCACTGATGTCGACAACGTTGGGGTGCTTGATGCTCGAGACGATCTGCGCCTCGCGCAGAAAGCGACGAATGACCTCCTCGTCGTTGCGGAGCTCGTGGCGAACGACCTTGGCCGCCAACGACTTGCCGATCATCGTATGCGTGATCCTGTAGACGTGGGCCATACCGCCCTCGCCGATCAACGCGTCGATTCGATAGCGACGGTCCAGCACGTCACCGATCCGGGACTCGCCGTCCTTGACCGGCTCGGCGCTGGTCGCAGGAGCCAGCGGAGTGCCGTCCATGGGACAGAAACCCTCCGCAACGGGGTAGGTCCTGCCGCATTCACGGCACATCAGCATCGGACCGACAGCGTAGCAGGAGCGGCCCCTGCCCGCTCATGTTCAGGACATTCGACGACCGCGCAGACGTCGCGCGCTTTCTCCTCCGACCGCGATGCTGGAGGGCGTCGTACACTCGCCGCCGCTTCGACCATGCAACGTGACACTTCGAGCTCCTCGCGCGCCCTCGTCCTCGGCAGAACGATCACGCTCCGCGACGTGCACGACGTTGCGATGCGCGCGGTTCAGGTGACGCTCGACCCCGAGATCCGCGCACAGCTGCAGGGCTCGCGCGCCCAGCTCCTCGCCGACGTCGCGTCCGGGCAGATCATCTATGGCGTCAACACGGGGTTCGGGGCGCTCAGCGGCAAGAGCGTCCCGTCCCACCAGCTCGAAGATCTACAGCGGAACCTGCTGCGCAGCCACGCGTGCGGCGTCGGTCCGTTGTTGTCTGCAGCCGTGGTGCGAACACTGCTCGCGCTTCGTGCCCACACCTTGGCCCTGGGAGCCTCGGGCGCGTCTCCGGAGGTCGTCGACGGCATCCTCAACCTGCTCGCGAACGAAGTGCTCCCCGCGGTCCCCGAACAAGGCAGCGTGGGCGCGAGCGGTGACCTTGCTCCGCTCGCACACCTTGCCCTGCCGCTGATCGGCGAGGGGCACGTGCTCGGTGACGCCGGGACGCGCCCGAGGCTCCCAGGGCCAAGGTGTGGGCACGAAGCGCGCGCAGTGTTCGCCCCACGG
>CAYGTG010000441.1:1987-6813 GCA_964352485.1 uncultured Nannocystaceae bacterium
CCGCTGGGAGCGAAAGAGGGTCTGTGCCTGATCAACGGCACCCAGGTCACCACCGCGATTGGTGCGCTCGCGACCTGGACGGCTGGCTCGCTGGTGGCCACGGCCGATGTCGTCGGCGCGCTGAGCCTCGATGCGGGGCTCAATACAGACGCGGCCTTTGATCCTCGGATTCACGCAGGGAAGCCCCACCCGGGGCAGATCGAGACCGCTGCGATCGTCCGCGAGCTCGTGCAGGAGTCGGCGCTGCGAGACTCGCACGCCGGGTGCGCAGAGGTGCAAGACGCCTACTGCTTCCGATGCATGCCCCAGGTTCACGGCGCAGTCCGCTCGGCGGTTCGCTACGTTGCGCAGGCGCTGTCGATCGAGATCAACAGCTTCACGGACAACCCCTTGCTGCTGCGGCGTGAAGACGGGGGATATGACGTGGTCAGCGGTGGCAACTTCCACGCCGGGTCGGTTGCGGTTCCGCTCGACCACCTCACGGCCGCAATCACCACGCTCGCCACGATCAGCGAGCGGCGCACCGATCGCTTCATGTCGCCGGCGACCTCGCGAGGTGTGCCCGCGTTTCTCGCGGACGATCCTGGGCTCGAAAGTGGGTTCATGCTCGCGCACGTGACCGCCGCGGCGCTGGCCAGCGAGTGCAAGGCTCTGAGTTTTCCCGCGAGCGTGGACACGATCCCCACATCCGCAGGCAAGGAAGACCACGTCAGCATGGGGCCCAACGCCGCGCGCAAGCTGGCCAAAGCGGTCGAGAACGTCTCGGCGGTCCTGGCGATCGAAGCCATGGCCGCGGCACGGGTGCTCGATCTTCGAGCGGAGACCACCTCGGAGCGGCTCCGGGCTGTACACGCAAAAATCCGCGAGTACGTGCCGCCTCATACGGGCGACCGCATCCTCGCGGACGACATTGAAACCCTGGCCGCGGCCATTCGCCGCGGCGAGTTGCTTCAGGCGGCGGGCGTGGAATCACCGATCCCATCTTGATGGCCATCAAGATGGCCAGCTTGAGCCCAGCCGACCCTCCGTTGGATCAGGGGGTGATCACGGCGTTAAAATCGGTGGTCAGCTTGTCGACGGCCGCCTTGAGTTCTGGGTCCTTCATCGACTCGGACATCAGGGTGATCTGCAGGCCCTGAACCTCGATCACGGACTGAGCCAGGCTGCTCGTCATGTCGGCGGCGACATCTTCGCTGACTTGGAAGCCCCTCAGTTCGCCCATCTCGACCATCTTCGCGCCGAGGTCCTCTTTCTTGGCATCGAGCAGTTTTTGAGCGTCTGCGACGCCCTGTTTCTTGTCATCGGCCGAGGTCACCGTTCTGACCATCTCCTCGGCGAGCGAGTCGATCTCACTCGTCGTCTCCTTGACCATGTCGTCCTTCTTGCAGGCGGGAGCTGCGACGAGAAAGCTGAGCAGGAGGCCTGCAGCGAACAGTTTGCGTGGCATGCCCCCAAGACGCCTTGTTCGGGCCGCAGTTGCAAGCGAATTCTCTCAGAATGACTGGTTGAACAGCAAATTGATGTTAAAGGGAGGCAACAGCGCGTCGGCGCTCTCCAAACCTTGCCGCTGAGCCAAGAAGTCGGGGAGGACGCGATCGAGGCACCTGGTGCCGGTTCTGCGGATCAAAGGTACGCTGGCCTCGACCTTGAGCAGCTGCGGGGTCACGCCGAGAACCGAAAGCCGGGCCGTCAGGGCATAGCCCACTTGGGCGTACCAGCTGTCCGCGCCAAACCATCCCCCGTAGCTGTCGCACCGACTGGTCGTCGCCGCCCCCACAAAGGCCACCCCGCCGATGCTTCGGCCATAGAGCAGGTGCGCGAGGTTGCTGTGCATGTTGCGGAGGTACTGGTGCCGGTACTCAGCCTGCAGCGCGACCTGGCCCAAGCCGAAGGCTTCGTCCGCCGCGTACCCGCTCAGGCCACCGATGCCGCCCACGCGAATCAGCGAGCGAAACTCGGGATCCCGCACCAGCGGGACGACGAGTTCACCGCGTAGGGACGTCGCCAGAACATGGTCGTGCGCGAGCGGCCACAGGTGCACCCACCCCGCGTCCGCCGCAAGGTCGAGGCGATTGTCATTGTCCCCCTCACGGTCGCGGAGCGTCTGCCGTGCCATGACGCCGAGCGTGAGCGCCCGGCCCCGCTCGGGCCACCACGCAAACCGCCGAGTGTCGTGAATGATCGAGACTCGCTCGGTGATCCGGACCCCTCCGGTCGGGTCCAAGGAATCGTCGGAGAGCCAGCCCCCGGTCATGAACAGGCGCACGCGGCCGCGGCGACGCTGGGGGTTCGCCTTTTTTCCCCACCACAGGTTCACACCGCTCCCGACGGCGATGAGCGACTCCCGGTCCCGCGCGATGAGCACGTGACCAGTCCTGCGGAGGTCCCGACGCAGGCTGGCCTCAAACGCAGCAAAGCCAGAGATCGCGTTGAAACTTGCGGCGGGGGTGTTGGCGTTGACGAACTCCGAGGCTGCGACGCTGAGCCCGGCCCCGGTGTACAGGAAGCGGAACTGCGGCTTGTCCCGGTCGTTGAAGACCGGGTCGACGTTCTGTGGCCGCATCGGTGTCTGTACCAGGCGCTTTCGGGGGTCGAGACGGACGGCGTCGAGCTTGCCGGCCGTCGTCACGACGAAGGTATGACGGCCCTCGAGAGGTTCATCGCCGAGCGCATGCGCCTGCGATGCCTGTCCGTTCCACACCAGGTACTCGGCGCCACCGTCCTTGTCGGTCACGAGCACCTGCACCGGTTCGACCACCGGCTGCACAGAGAGTTTGTGGATTGTGATGGTGTGCTGCCAGCCTCCCTCCACACGCGCGGAGGTGACGTCCCCGACCCAGTAGTCGACGTCGGGGTACTCGCCAAGCCACTGGTCGAAGAACCAGTCGAGCTGATGGCCGTAGACTCCTTCGGCGAGGACCTGCGGATCCGCGGACAGGTCGCTCAGGAGCGCGTCGTAGAACGCCCCCACCCGCTGCGGTCCGAGCGTGTCGGTGAGTTTGCCGTGCAGCCGTCGCCCCGTGGGGAGGCCGTGCGAGAACCAGAGGGGATGGTTTCTCAGCGGGGGGTCGTCTTCAACCCCGCGGAAGTAGGTCTGCGAAAACGATGCCTGCTGGGTGTACAGGAAGCGGTCGACCGCGGGCACGAACGTCAGGTTGCGCAGAATGTCACCGGCAAACTCGTCCGCGTGCTCCTTGCGTGCGCGCCACAGGTCGAGCAGCGCGAGTGCCACGGAGCCGCCCAACCACAGGTCCGTCGACGGGTCGTGCTTGCCGGCGAACATCCCGATCGAAAACACGTCGGCCCAGCCTCGAGCCAGCGCCTCGATATGGAACTTCTCGAATCGACCCATGGGCAGGAGCTCAAGGGCCTGGTCGCTGACCACCAGCGTGGCTGGGTGGGGCTGTGCCACGTCCGAGCGAAGGGGGCCCACGACCGCCACCACGTGGCCCCCCGCCGAGAGCGGATGGGCGGCGGTCATCAACGCGACCATGTCCTCGCCGGTACGCGTCACATGTCCCGGAAGGTCGCGCCATGGCTGCAATCGCGTCTCCGCCGGCGTGCGGCCACTGGGACGCCGACGCCGATGAAAGACATCGATCTCGACCCCGTGACGCACCGAACGTGTTCGGTGCCAGTGCGGTGCCCAGAACACCGAGGGGTAGGCCATGGGGTCCCCCGCTCCGGCCGAGACCACGACGCGATCGGACGGCGGCGGTCCCAGCGAGCCGACGCTGAGCATCGGTCGGGCCGGCTCAGCGCCCAAGCGAACGTCTTGGACTCTCCAACGCACCGGCGCGATCACGCGTCCTTGCGCGGGCAGATAGCGCCCCCCTTTCGCGGGGACCGAGGGCAGCGGCGCGACCGCCCCGCTGAGGCTGCAGGTCCGCCGGACACACCCGAAGGGCCACGGGCGCGAGGGCACCGTCACGACATACTCGAGCGTGACCTCCCGAACGCCGGGCCGCAACGCGACCACGACATCCCGCCAGGCGCCGCGGCGCAGCACCGAGGTCGCTCCGTCGCTGGCGACGACATCCATTCGCCCCGCGTCGAACGGCCCATTGACGTATCCGGCAACGGCGGCTTCATCGAGTTCGATCGGGTCCTCGCGCAGGAACGCGGCAAAGTCCAACAGCACCAGCTCCTGCCCGGCGGCCGCGGGAGCGCTGAGATGATACGTGGCCCGGCCGCGAACGAAGCTCTGCTTTCGCGGCACCCGTTCGCCATTCGAGCGGCGCTCGCCCCCCTCGAAGATCTGCAGCGATACATCCACCCCCGTGACCGAGGCCGGCGTGGGACCTGCGAGGGCGGGGACACTCCACAGAAACACGGCGCAGACGAATGTCCAAACGACAGCCCGTGCGCACAGCAAGTGGCGCAAGGAAGGCAAGCTCATGTGCAAACGTCCCAAGGGGCGTGCCTCCCATCTTGCACCAACGAAGCCCTCGCGTTGAGGGTGCAAGCTCCGTCACTGCACACCTGAAGAGAGATGAGTCCGGACCAAGGCGAGAATCCGTGAAAGAAATTTGCTCGCGCGGGCATCACTCGCACGAGGTCATTTTCTGAGCACGTTAGGTTTGACAGCCCCCCTTGCACACGGGACTCTCCGGGTATGCCGCGAGGCGTTTCTGCGTTGTCCTTGGCTGGTTTGATGGTGTTCGTCCCCGCGACTGCGTGGGCGGCTCCTCCCCCCCTTCCCGAGGGCGACCCCGCTCCGGCGGCCGATCCGGCCCCGACGGACGCTCCTGCGCCCGACCCGGGTATGGATGCGGACGTCGGCGCAGACGCTGGCCTCGAGGTTGGCGGGGAAGCGTCCTTCGATG
>CAYGTG010000442.1:0-6805 GCA_964352485.1 uncultured Nannocystaceae bacterium
GCAGATCGATTCGTTGCGAAGCTGACGATTGAGCCCACGCGCTGGGGTATCAAGCCTTATCGCGGACTGGCGGGGGCGCTGAAGATCCAAGATCGCATCGACATCGAGATCGCCATCGAGGCCGACTTCACGCTCGACTCGATCGAGGCCCGCCGCTGGGCCCGTCAGCCGTAGGGGTTGCGCAGGTCGGGGTGAAGCGAGTCCGGGTCGTCTTTGGGCTTGGTCTTCTCAGGCGGCTCGGGCTTCGGCTCGGGAGTGCTCGCAGGCGCAGCCGTGTCGTCCGGCTTGGGCTTCCGCGGCTTGCGGGGCCGCCGAGGCTTCTTCGTTGGCTCGGGCTTCGGCTCGGGCTCGACCGTATCCGTCACCACGCCCTCGGGTTCTGCGGAGACGGGGAGCGGCTTCGGCTCCGCCACGACCACATCGACCTTCTCGCGCGGCGGCTCAGGTAGCTCCGGCGGCACCGCAACGTCCACCTGGGGAGCCTCGACCGCAGCCGAGGGAACCGCCGGCTCCGTCGTAGGTCCTCGTGGTTCGAGCAGGAACACGATCCCAAACGACAAGAGCAGGCCCAGACCGACCCCGAGGCCAAGCAACACGGGCAGCATCAGGGCACTGCGTTGGCGCGGGCCTTCGAAGGTCTCGGGGGCTGTCGCGCGCGCCGCGTTCGGCGGCGGCGAGACCATCGTGTTCTCCTGGCTGTGCCCCTGCTGCTGACGCCGGATGGGGGCCGGGTCCACGACCTCTGTCGAGCCCACCGCGGGATAGGACGCGGACACGATGGCCTGCGCTCCAGGGCTGGACCCGCTCCCGAGGGACTCGGTAGCGTGATGCTGCGGTGTCGCTTGCAGAGCCTCAACGGCCGCGGGGTGCGGCGCGTTCCAACCGGGAGCCTGCGGCGCGTCGACGCCCTTGCCGTACTCGAGCGTGGTCCCGTGGGCGAGCGCCTCGGCCAGCTCATACATGGACTGAAAGCGTCTCTCGGGCGCTTTCTCCAAGCATCGCAGCACAATCGCCTCGGCTTCGGGAGGGATATCCGGCACCAGCTCTCGCGGCGACCGGGGCGGCTCGGAGACGTGCTGCTCGAGCACCACGTAGGGGTTGTTCCCCTTGAACGGAGCCTCACCCGTGAGCATTTTGTAGGCGACGACGCCCGCCGCGTAGACGTCGGTTCGCGCGTCGATGGTGCCCCCTCGCGCTTGCTCCGGCGCCATGTAGGAGACGGTTCCAAGCAGGCCGTTGGTCATCGTGTTGGCCTGTGTCAGACCACCGAGTTTTTCTTCGATGACCTTGGCAATCCCGAAGTCGAGGACCTTGGCGACCTCTTCGCCGTTTTGCCGGCGAATGAGGAAGATGTTCGCGGGCTTCACATCGCGGTGGACGATCGCCTTGTCGTGAGCGGCACCCAAAGCGCCGACGACCTGGAGCAGGATTCTTCGGGTGCGGCTCCAGTCCATGCGCCCGATCGCCTTGAGCTCTTGGCGGAGATCGAGCCCCTCGAGGAACTCCATCACGAAGTAGACCGGGAGGGTCTCGGTCGGCCCAAAGTCGATGATGTCGACGATGTTCTCGTGCTCGATAACGGACGAGGCTCGGGCTTCTCTCAGGAAGCGCTTGACGTTGCTGGGGTCCTCGCAAAGGTCTGCACGAAGCACTTTGATCGCGACTCGGTTGTGGAGTCCGACGCGCCGTCCTTCGTAGACCGAGGCCATCCCGCCGACGCCGAGCTTGCCGAGCACTTCGTATCGACCTCCGAGCACGTTGCCGGTGAGTTCGTGAGCGCGAGCGATGACGGCGTCTTCCATCCGGTGCGGGATATCTTAGCAGGCTGCGTTGCACCTGGTGCCACCGGCGTCGATCCGCGTGTGGGCGCCGGGATCAGGACTTGGGTAGGCCTTCGATGCCCATCGGCGTGGGCTTGGCGCCCGCGCGTCGCTGCATCTTCGACATCGACTGCACCACTTGGGTCTGCAGCTCGGCCAGCTTGGGCAGAAGCCGGCGGTTGGTGTCGTTGAGGCGCCGCAGGAACGAGCCGCTGACCGGCCGGCGGTCGCGTACAACCTCGTACAACTCGTCGAACATCACGGCCAGATCTTCGGGAACACTCGACGATTCCAGCGGGGATGTGTCTTCGTTCTGCGTACGGTTGTCGGGCTTGACCGCTGCGACCGCGGCCTCGATGTTGGCATCGGCGATGCCCATGCGCCCAAGCACTTCAGGGATGACCCGTGCGGGCTCCGTGAGCACCTCGTCGTAGGTCTGCAGCTGATAGTCGTACCCGCGCAGGCTGATGTCGCGCATCAGGGCGAAGTTCTCCATCCACCACTCGAAGGCGGGCGGGAAGTGAAACGGTGGCTCGGCCTCGGGGTTCTTCGCGAGGCGGTCGGTGTCTTCGAGCGCGTAGAGGCGATTGATCGACGCCTCGTACTCCCGCCACTTGCGGACGTTGGCCACCAGGAGGTCGATATACGCGCGCTCGCTCCGGACGACTCCAGGCACGAAGACCTTCACGACGAATCCCTTCACGTCGTCCGGCATGAAGTACGCGCCCGTGGTCGGATGTGGATTGGTCCGGAAGTAGATCCCCTGGCGAAGGATGCTCTCGTAGAAACCGTCGGGGTTGGCGTCCTTGAGCGAGGACTTCTCCCAGTTGCGGGGAAACGCAGAGCCGAGCACGGGAACCCCCGCGCTCCGCAGCACCTGCATCCACATGGACGTTCCGCTTCGCTTCGTGCCCGAGACCAGGAACATTGCCGACGAGCCTACGCGGTTTTCCGGGACCCTGTTACCGTCCCCCCATGTCCCGGGTCTGCGTTCTCCATGTCGGAGGCACGATCGGAATGGCTGCCTCGCCAGACGGTCTGGTGCCGCAGCGCGAGGTGTTGGATCGCTACCTCGACTCCATGCCGGAGCTCCAGCGCCCCGACGTGCCGAGGCACCACGTCGAACTGCTCGAGCCCCTCCTCGACAGCGCAGACATGGCGCCGGCGGACTGGCTTCGGATCGCCAAGGCTATCGTCGCTCGCGACGCCGAGTTTGATGGTTTCGTCGTGCTGCACGGCACCGATACGATGACGCACACCGCGTCCGCACTCAGCTTCCTGCTCCAAGGGCTGCGCAAGCCGGTGATCCTCACCGGGGCTCAGCTCAGCCTCGAGCATGTCCGGACCGATGGCCGCGAGCACATCGTCACGTCGATCATTCTCGCGGGGACGACGAAGATCCCCGAGGTTTGCATCTACTTTGCGTCTCGACTGCTGCGGGGAAACCGAGCGCAAAAGGTCCACAACATCGACTTTGTCGCCTTCGACTCCGGCAACCTCCCACCGCTTGCAACCGTCGGTGCACGGATCAACGTTGCGGACTACTTGATCCGAGAGCCCGGCGGCGGCCTGCCAATCTCGCTGCGGTTCGAGCGCGAGCCGCAAGTCGTGGCGCTCCGGGTGTTTCCAGGATTGAGCCGGGTGCTGCTCGATACGGTGCTCGACGGAGCGGATGGCGTCGTCCTGGAAACCTACGGCGCGGGCACGTTCCCACATCGAGGCGGTGCGCTGATCGAATCGATTCGCCGGGCAACTTCGGCGGCGACGCCGACGGTGGTCGTCAACGTGAGCCAGTGCCATGGTGGCGTCGTGGACCAGGCGACCTACGCGAGCTCCCGGGCTCTGGCCGACGCAGGGGTGGTCAGTGGGATCGACATGACGCCAGAGGCGGCCCTGACCAAGCTCTATTGTCTGTTCGCTGCGGGACACGCGCCGCTCGAAGTTCGGCGCATGGTGGGCGAGGACCTCGCCGGCGAGCTTGACCCGAGCATCGTCTCAGACGTTTAACGGTCGGCATGACTCGTTGGGCCGCCACGCTGTGCCTGCTTCTCGCCGCCTGCGATGGCACAGCAGGGGCGGAGCAAACCGAGCCGGCGGTGGAAGCCAAGCCCAAGGCCGACGCCGATGTGGGCTATGACATCCGGCGGCTGCGACCAAGAGACGGCGAGACCTTGGACGCGATGTTCGGCCGCCTGGCTCAGCAAGCCAACGACGAGGGCAAGCAAGTCGCCGTGTTGTTCTCGGCCGACTGGTGCGAGCCGTGTCGTCGCCTCGAGCTCGAGCTCGGCAACGTGCATCCCAAGTCCAAGATCGGAAAGTTCCGCGTCCTCGAGCTCAAGGAGGAGGACTGGATGAGCGCGTCTCGCATGAACGAGTTCAACGCCCTTCGGAAGCGCTGGTATGCGAAGACGGACAGCTACCCGGTGTTCATCTTGCTCGATCCTCAAGAACAGAAGATCGAAGAAATGAAAGAGGCGATCGATCGTCTCAGCGCGGCGGGCGTCGAGCCGACCGTCGACAACTGGTTTGCTGACGTCGCCAGCTAGCCTTCAGGGTGAAGCGCGGAGCAAGGCCAGCAGCCGCCGGGATCTGCCAAGAATTCGCGTTGAAGGGCGGCCTCCTGCTAGGCCGGAAACCATGCGGCACACATCGGTTCTGGCCGTCCTTCTCTTGCTTGGCGCCTGCGATCGGCAGGGCCAGGCCGATGCGCCGACGACGGGGATGCCCCAGCCTGAGGATGGCCTCGCGGCCGGGGGTGATCCCGGGACGACGGCTCCTCCCTCTCGAATGGTCGAGGCCATGCGCACGGCGCCCGTCGTCGAGCCGCCGCCTCCACCGACGCCCGACCCTCGCATTGCGCTCAACCCCGAAGCGCCCGAGCATTTTCCGTCTCCCCCACCCGGGTACGGGGCCATCGCCCCCTCCGATGGTGTTCCGGACGCATCCGATCTCACCGTGCACGGCCTCGCTGGATACGAGGTCGTCGCGGTGTACGACCGCCCGGACACGGACGCACCCTCTTTGGGCTACCTGCGTGTCGGGACGCGCATGATGGTCTCGCCCAAGGTCGCGGGGCGAGGTTGCAGCAAGTCCTGGCACCAGCTCCCCCAGGGCGGCTACGCCTGCTTTGGAAAGGGCCTCGTTGTGGACTCGAAACGGGAGCCGCGCTTGGGAACGCCGGCCACCGCGCCGGACAAGGACTCCGCACTTCCATACCGCTACGCATACGTCAAGCAGTGGAACTCGCCGATGTACTGGCGTCCGCCCACGGCCGAAGAACGAGAGGCCGCCGCGACGAAGCGCGCCGAACTCGAGCGGATTCGAAAAGGAGATCCCGCGCCCGAGCCCGCCGCC
Organism: uncultured Nannocystaceae bacterium; assembly: GCA_964352485.1. Classification (GTDB taxonomy): domain Bacteria; phylum Myxococcota_A; class Polyangia; order Nannocystales; family Nannocystaceae; genus CAJXVA01. The sequence goes on from CAYGTG010000442.1 coordinate 5,175, forward strand.
GCAGCTCCGGAGCCGGCCGCCGCACCCAAGACAGATGGCCTCGCCGCGCTGCCCAAGCCCGACGGAACCACGCCTGAGCCGGCGCCCGAAGTCGCGACGAAAGTCGATCCTCCGCCTCCCCCACCCGAGCCAGAGATCAAGCTTCCTCTCAACCGGGAGACACCTTGGCTCGAGCGCGGCTTCTTCCTCGCCATCGGCGAGAAGGTCGAAGTCGACGGCATCCAGTACTGGAAGACCGCCCGCGGCGGTTTCGTAGAAGCCAGCGCTGCATACGTCTATGACACCAAAGGCTTCGAAGGCCGCGTGTTGCCCGACGGCACCGGCTTTCCGATGGGCTTTGTGATGACCTCCAAAGGCGCAAAGCGCTTCGAGTTCGACACCGAGGGCACGCTGGTTGCGAAGGAAACCCTGCCGAACAAGACGTTTGTCGACCTGCAGGAGGAGGTCGAGCACGGCGGCCAAACGTACATGATGACGACCGACGGCAGCCTCATCCGCAAGGCCGTCATCCGGTTTGCCGAGGCGCGGCCAATGCCCGAGGGCCTTGAGCCCTACGACCGGTGGCTCGACGTCAGTCTCGACAAGCAGATCCTCGTCGCCTACCAAGGCCCCGAGCCAAAGTTCATCACCCTGGTGTCCACGGGCAAGAAGGGCACCAAGGAGGAATCGTTCGAGACCCCGACCGGTCAGTGGCGGATCCGCAGCAAGCACGTGTCCACCACGATGGATGGGCAGTCCGATAGTGACGGCAACTACTCGATTCAAGACGTGCCATGGACGATGTTCTTCAACGACAGCATCGCGCTGCATGGCGCGTTCTGGCATGACGGCTTCGGGCGGGTTCGAAGCCACGGCTGCGTGAACCTGGGTCCCGCGGATGCCAAGTGGTTGTTCGACTGGACAACCCCCGGAGTCCCCGAGGGGTGGCATGGTGTCCACGCCCATGAGGGCAGCCCCGGCACAACGGTCGTCGTCCGGCGCTGAGCCGCAGCGAGCCGCGCAACCAACGAAGAAGCCCCGCCGGCCAGTGCCGAGCGGGGCTTTTGGGTGCAAGGAGGATCGAACCTACGCGCCGGTCGTCGTGCCGCTGGTTGCGCCGTCCGTGTCCGTCCCCGTTCCCGCGTCCGTGTCGCCTTCGGTGGCGCCATCGGTTGCAGTCGCGTCCGTGTCCGTTTCGGTTGCATCGGTGTCCGTGCCGGACGGGTCGGCGCAGTCGTCACCACCAACCTGGGGCTCTTCCGGTCCGGCGCCGTCGAGATCGATGCAGTACCAGACGTCACCGTTGGCGTCGCAGCAGCCCTCCGCGGTCACGCCGGCGACGGTGCAGTCCATGCCCGCCTCGAGGATCGCGTTGGGCGAGCAGTCGATCGGGAACACGCCGTCGGGATCGACCGTGCCATCGATTCCACACTGGTAGCCGTTGGGAACCTCTTTGTTGCCCGCGATCGGTCCCCATCCGCAGCCGCCCGCACCGGGCTCCCCTGTGGTGCCGTCGGTCGTGGTGGTCCCGTCATCACCGGTGGTCGTCGCCGTTTCGGTCGTCGGCGTGTCGGTCGTCGCCGTGTCGGTCGTCGGCGTGTCGGTCGTCGGCGAGGTGGTGACCTCGGTATCGCTGCCGCCGTCGTCGTCCG
>CAYGTG010000443.1:0-6804 GCA_964352485.1 uncultured Nannocystaceae bacterium
CTCGGTGCCCTCGGGGTCAGCGGAACCGACGCGTACCGCGAGCTGTTCGCACCGCTGTTGCCCGACGTCCTGTACCTGCCCACACCAGCCCATCCGTCTCACAACCACGAAGACCTGCGCACGGACCTGGGCGCAGAGAGTCCCGAGGCGGACCAGGCGGTGGCTCTGCTCCAAGCCCACGCGCACGAGCTCACGGCGCTGGTCATGGAGCCCCTCGTGCAAGGAGCCGGCAAGATGGCAATGCCCGGGGCGGGGTTTTATGCGCGGCTCGTCCGCGAAGCGCAGGCGCTGGGGATTCACGTCATCGCCGATGAAATCGCCGTCGCGTTCGGTCGTACGGGCGAGCTGTTTGCGAGCACCTGGGCGGGCGTGTCCCCGGACCTCGTCTGCCTGAGCAAGGGCCTCTCCGGTGGCGTCCTTCCGCTGTCGTGCGTATTGGTGGCGCATGGCTTCGATGAGGGCTTCAAGGGCGGTCCACAGCGCTCCTTTCTCCACAGCCACACGTTCACCGGCAACCCGATCGCCTGCGCGGCCGGAGTGGCGAGCCTCCGCTTGCTGCGAGAAGAACGACTCCCGGGCCTCCCCGCCCGCGTCGATGCGATGACCCGGGCACGGGCGTCGGTTGCCGCCAGCTGCGCGAGCATGATCCGTTCCCACCGCCAGGCCGGGATGATCGTCGCGTTTGACCTGGATCCGGGGGGCCGAATGCCACCCGGCGGCCGTCTCAGCCTCGCCATTCGAGAGGCTGGCATCGAGGCAGGGGCGCTGCTGCGACCGCTGCACGATACCCTCTACTGGATGCCGCCGCTGTCGATCACCGACGCCGAGCTCGATGCGCTCGCCGCAGCGACCGTGCAAGCTCTCGAGGCCGTGCTCGGATGAGACGACTCGCCCCGTTTCTGGTCCTTGGGCTCGCGACCTGCGACGACGCGGACCGGTTCAGTCCCGTCGTCCTCGACACCTCGCCCAACTGCGCGCGCGCCACCGCCGAGGTCCTCGTCCCCAACCTCGATCGGCCGGAGCAACCCTGGTCCCGAGTTATCGGTCTGGCCCTGGATGAACCTGGCCGGCTCGACTTTTGGGCCCTCGTCCAGGTCGAAGACTCTGCCGCACCGTTTGCGATGATGCACGTCCGCGATGGCGCCGTCGATCACCGCGTCGACCTCAGCGGCTTCTTGCCGGACACCATTGACGTCGAGCTTCGGCCCGGGCCCTCGGCAGGCTCGGCGTGGCTCGTCGAGTCTGGCCCAGCCTCCTATCGGCTCTGGCAGTTCGAAGCGGTGAGTCTCGGTGTCGATCCGCTGCGCGCCGTCTCTCCCAACCTTGGCTGGTTCCCCGGCAGCCTCGCGCAGCTGTGTCCGGGCGAGGAGAGTCCATTCGAACAGCCCACGTTCACGGCCTGTGACGTGAACGACTGGCACCGCGACCTCGCCTTCGTTGCGGGCCAGCCTTTCCTGATCAGCACCCCACCCTTCTCGCCCAACGCCACGATGTACGTCTACGCCGGGCGACTCCGATCCGACCTGGGGATCACCGAACAGACCCAACTCGAGTTCTTCCGGCGCTGCAACGATGAGCTGCTGACGACGGTCAGCACCCCGTGCGACGGTGAACTCGACCAGACCAACTATCCCTCGCTCATCGTGATGGGCTCCCAGCAAGATCCCAGCCAATCGATGCACCATCAGTTCATTCTTCGGGATCGAGAGACCAACGGGGTGCCCGTGGCCCGCGAAGCGGTCGGCCTCGCTCTAGACCTCGACGAAGACAACAAGCTCCAGGGGTTCGTCTTTTCTCGCGCTCTGGAAGAGGTCTCGCTCATCGAGGGACCCCCCTCGGGAATGGCCACCGACAGCGTCGCCGCCTACCTGCTGCACCCCGTCGAAGAAGGCGGCGCCCGGGTCACCCGGCTTCGTACCGACAACCCCGACGACGGATACGCCAACGACCGTTTCGATGTCCTCACCGGCGTCCCGCTTCCCGACAACCCCAGCGACCTCGCGCTCTTGCAGCTTCCCGGCGATGTTGCCCTGGGTTGGATCGAAGAGGGCGCCTGGGAGATCCTCAAGCTCTTCCCCGACGCGCCGGCCAGCTCAGAGCGCTACCGCTACGCCCCAGACGCGGCGGTCACCGCTGTGCGCCCGGCTGGACGCGGCGCCTACCTCGTCTTCAAGGACCACGACCTCGGTCCCGACCTGGTGCAGGTTCGCTGCTCCGACGACGACTGATCCCCGGACGTCCCAAGAAAACGGCCGCGCTCGCAGAAGCGAACGCGGCCCAATGGGGTTGCAGAGGCGCTAGCGCGCCATGTCGGCGACATCCTCGGGCGGGAACAGGTTCGCCGAGGGGACCGCAGTCTTCTCGCCGCCGTCCTTCGACCAGGTGAGCTGGAGGATCATCGGCCCAAGCGTGCTCTGGTACTTGAGCATATCGAGGCCGTACTCGCCGGGGTCCACGTCGAACGTCTCGCAGACTTCGTTCGGCGTCTCGTGGCTGCCATCGTTGTCGATGATCAGGTTGCCATCGAGGTACAGCTGCGCGCCCTCATCCGCGTTGACGCAGAAGGTGTACTCCCCCGCCTCGGTGATGTTCAGCGAGCCACGGAAGTGAATCCCATACCACTCGTTGCGGCCGCCGAGCTTGGATTGGAAGGGCCTGACCTTGTTGATGTCGAGGTTGTCGACCGCGACGGTCCCGATCTCGGTGCCCTGCTCGAACTGGGGCAGCTCGGTGACCTCGCCGTCGATGGCGTAGACGTTGCCCACCAGGCCGTTGTCGACCGTGGTGCGCTTTCCGAGGGCCCGACTGATGATGGAGAAGTCGTACTCGCTCGAGTCAACGGCCTTGAATTTCTTGCCCTTGGCGGGGGTTTTTCCGACCTGGAGCTTGCCCTTGCCGCCGGTCACCTTGATGACCACACGGTCTTCGGTTGCCTCGAGGATCTCTTGAGCTTTGCCGCCGATGGCGACCATCAGACCTTTTTGGTCCAGGCCCGAGCCGAAGATCTCCACGACGGAGCCCTTGGGAGCCGCGTTGGGCACCGCGCCGTCGAAGGCGACCTTGAACTTCTCGCCCTTCTTCTTCCGCTTCTTCTTCTTGGCCTTCTTCTTCTTTTTGCCGTCGACCTTGGGCTTCTTGGCGTTCAGAGCTTTCGCGATCTGGGCGGCAGTGCTCGACGTGGTCGCGGTGGCCTCAGACGTCTTGGCAATCTCCGGCTCCTTGTCGCCGGAGGCAGAGCTGTCACCGGCATCGCCGGGAGCCTCGCTGTAGTAGTCGTCATAGACCCCAGCGTTGGGGTCGGTGCTCTTGTTCCCGCCGGCGCAGGCAGCCAAGAGTGAGAGGCTTGCGAAGAGGGATGTGTGGAGAATCTTCATGGCGTGACGGACTCGGTCCAAGAGTCGCTCGCTCAGACGGAGCGCTTTGCGCGGGCATTCAGCCCATGTCCGACGAGAGTTGGGCGCAGGTTGCGCTGAGCGCCCGAACTATGAGGCATCGGGGCCCGGTGGGGCAAGAGCCCGCACGCACGTTGATGCACAACGACGCACCCGGCAGCAGGGCGGCTAGCTGTCGGGCTCGGAGCGCAGCCGGACCTTTCCACCGCGCGTCGAGACCGAAAACTGCAGTTTTTCGCACCCGTGCTTCCGTTTGAGCTTGGGTGCCTCGGCGGTGAGCTTCCGAACCAGCGCCTGATAGGTCAGGCCTTGCGTGCTCTCCCCGGCCGCGCGCTTCGCCAGAACGAGCTGTTTGAAAACCGCCCGTAAGTGAGACGGATCAATGCCCGATTTCGCCGGGTCGACGGCTCGAGCGCGACCCGTTGGCGCGCCCGGCACATCCGGGCGACCGTTCGCGTGTTCCGCTTTCGCGGCTTCGGCGGGCGGGGCCTCGGGCGGCGGTGCGGTGGCCTGAATGCGACGGCGACGGAGCAGATCCCGGCGCGACATGCCGCGCTCGAGCTGGTTCTCCATCCGAGTCCAGTAGTGCTTGTAGGTGATGAACCGCGCCCGGAGCCCGTTGAGCCGAAAACGAATGACCGTGTTCGTGACTCCGCGCGTCTCGACGTTGCGCATGGCCTTCTCCAGCTTGGTACGAAGCTTCGAGGGCGGAACCCGCTCGATTCCCCCGAAGTACTTCTCATAGGCCAGCCGCAGCGCCTCGATGCCGACCTCGAGCTCGTCGAGGGCAGCCCGGAGCTCGGAAGAGGGAGCCTCGCTCTTGACCTTGGTCGCCACGGGGGACCTCGATCGTACCTGGGCACGCAGACGCAGCCAACCACCGTTGTGGGCCGCGCGGAGCACGCCCCGCTGAGTCCGCGGGTGTTCTATGCTGTGCCGGCTCGTGGAGAACGTCCTCGCGTTTCTGCTTCTGATCGGTCCCCTCATCTTCTTCCATGAGCTGGGTCATCTGATCGCCGCCAAGCTGGTGGACGTCAAAGCCGTGCGGTTCTCGATCGGGTTTGGTCCGGCCCTGATCTCCAAACGGATCGGCGAGACCGAGTACTGCCTGGCACCGATCCCGCTGGGCGGCTACGTCCAGCTGCTCGGGCAGCATCCAAGCGACGACGGGGGGCCTGACGCGGAGCGCTCGCTTCAGAACCGTCCGCTGTGGGCCAAGTACTTCGTGTACTTCGCGGGCCCGGCCGCCAATCTGATCCTGCCGCTGGTCGTCTACTTCTTCTATTTCGTCATCAACATCACGATGGTCACCCCGCCGATCGTCGGCACGGTGCTTCCGGGAACCGCCGCCGCCGAAGCAGGGCTGCAGCAAGGGGACCGCATCGTCGCCATCGACGAGCGCGACGTGCGTTCGTGGTCCGAGATGGCGAACCGCGTCGCCAAGGCGCCCGAGCAGGAGCTTCAGGTTCAGATCGAGCGAGACGGCAAACGACTCGACCGGGTGATCACACCCAAGAAGGTCGTTCGCCGCAACGCGCTGAAGGTCGCCGAAGCCCGGGGACGACTCGGCGTCATCAGCCTGTTCTACGCGCCGGAGATCGGCGTGATCGATCCCCAGTCGCCGGCCTACCTCGAGGGCCTGCGCACCGGCGACGTCATCACCTCGCTCAACGGCGAGCCCGTGCGGACCATCGAAGAGCTCGAGCGCATGCTCGCGGTGACCGGAGACGCCGTGGTTCGGCTCACCTACCTCCGCGCCCAGGGGCACCCCGGCCCCGGCGGCACCTACCTTTGGTACGAGTCCCATCACGCGCAGCTGTTGCCTCGCAAAGATGGTGGCGAGTCGCCGACCGGCATTCTCCCGGCGCGAACGTTCATCCGAACCGTCGACCCGGGCTCCCCCGCCGACGAAGCGGGCATGAAGGCCGGGGACCGAATCCTCTCGGTCGCAGGCCAGCCGCTCGAGCAGTGGGTTCAGATCGACGACATCTTCAGCACCCGTCGCGACGAGGCGGTGCGCTTTGAGGTCCAGTCCCCGGGCGCCGATCCCCGGATGCTCGAGCTCGAGCTCGGAACCCGAACCTGGACCGACATCTACGAGTACGAGCACGAATCGCCGTGGCTGGGCGCGAACCAGTTCGGCAAGAGCGCCCAAGCCCCGCCTGAGCCGCTGCGCGGTCGGTTCACCTACGCGATGTCGGCCGCGGTCGATGAAACCGTCCAGGTCACCTCGGCGATCTGGAGTGGCCTCGTTCGCATGCTCACATTCGAGATGGGCGTGGACCAGCTCTCGAGTGTGGTCGGCATGTACGCGGTCGCGGGCCGAGCCTACGAGCAGGGACCGGGGCAATTCCTGTTCTTGATCGCGATGGTGAGCATCAACCTGTTCATCATCAACCTGCTCCCGATCCCGATCCTCGACGGCGGACACATCCTCTTCTTCACCATCGAGGCCATCCGCCGCCGCCCGCTGAGCCAACGCGCGCGGGAGATCGCCAGCGCCGCAGGCTTGGTGTTCATCCTCCTTCTGTTGCTGGTCGCGACTCGCAACGACATCCTGCGCTACATCCTGTGACCGACTCGCAGCTCGTTCTCTCGCTGGACGCTTCCACCCCACGGCTCGCCCTCGCACTCGGACGTCTATCCGGTGGCGGGGACGAGGCCTATGGCGGGGACGAGGCCAGTGGTGGGGACGAGGCGGACGCAACACACGAGTTCATTGCGGGCGAAGTGGCATCTGCCCGAGGTCGACAAGCCTCGAAGGCGCTCGAAGAGCGACTCTCGGCGATCGTCACGGCCGCCGGGATCACGCCTTCAGCGCTGGGCGCGATCGCTTGCGGCGTGGGGCCCGGGATGTTCACTGGGGTTCGGGTTGCCATCGCGACCGCCAAGGGGATCGCCCTTGGGCTCGGCATCCCGGCGATCGGCGTCTCCACCCTGGCCGCCGTAGCAGCGACCCCGCTCACCGAAGGTGCGCCTGAGACCCGGCTGGCGCTGCTCGACGCCCGACGCTCCGAGGTGTACGCCGGCTTGTACCGAGTGGACGAGACGGGCGTCGTCGCACTGCAGGACGACATGTGTGGCCCGCTGGACACGGTCCTCGCAGGGCTCGAAGGACGCGTGGCTGCCGTGGGTCCTGGTGTCGAGCCGTACGCAGACGTCCTGCATGCCCACCCCGCGGTCGTCCTGGCGGAAGCCCACCCCGGACCGGAAAGCCGCGGTCTTTGGCACGCGACGCGATGTGCCTGGCCGGCACGAGGCGGTGGTGCAGCACTGGCCGCGGTGTACCTCCGCAAGAGCTACGCAGAGCTTGGGATTCACAAGCCCAAGCGTCCTTTCGTCATGAGCCCGTTCGCGGACTAGCCCTCAATCAAGCGCTGCTTGATTGAGGTCTAGGCTCCAATCCTTGAAG